>JAYEHB010000069.1:3222-11139 GCA_034659375.1 Thermodesulfobacteriota bacterium | reverse complement strand
AGGCGTGTTATTCACAATTTTTGCAGGTTCTCTTTTGGGAACCATTGCCGGTATCATGATAATGATATTAACAAAAATTGCTGACAGTAAACTGAGAATCCCTTTTGGACCATATCTTTCAGCAGGCGCTGTGATCTACATTTTTTTTGGTAAAGAGCTCACCCAATGGTATTTTGGCATAATTCTATAACCGGCATACCCTAACCTGGACAAGCCAGAAAGTTGAGTCAATAAGAGACTTCCACGACAACACTCCCTTTTGTTGTTTTAAAAGGCAGTACAAGAACCCTTTTTCCATGGGCATGGTCTATTTTATGATTTTTACCGGCTTTAACTTCAGATAGCTTTACTTTTACCGTTTTCCCCATCTCAACTATTTTAGTTGTTACATGACCGGATATCATATTACAAATTTCACCAACAGCATCAGTTATCTCTTCATCCATTTTGGTCATCTCTTCACCAAACATGGCAGACACAATTCCAAGTATGGACTGTTCTGTAAAACTTACAGATGCAGACCCAGGAAGATCCCCTGAAATCTCAAGTATTCCTGATATATCCCCCAGGGCTTCTCTCTTTTTTTTTAAAAAAGGCTTCCCAGGCAAAACCTTTACAGATGCTGTAGTATCAAGAATATAAAGGGCTCCTTCAACAAAAGGATTTACCATTGCAGCTTCCATCTTTCTCCTTTTTTCTATAACTGCCACGGGCAGATCTCTTTACATATCGTTCTGCCCACAACAAAGAATGAAACTCCATGATTTTAAATAGTTAAATGGAGTTTCGTATAAACCGGCATGACCGGAGCATGGTCATAGTTGTGGATTCGCACCTTCGGCCCATACCACAATGAGGTAAATATTCGGCTTATAATGTAAATGTTCGGCCAGTGCCGAACACTTACACAACGAGGCACAAAAATCCTGTAATTACAATACATTAAATAAATTCCATATCAATATTATTATTTTCAGACAAAACGTGCAACTCATTATTTAAAAAAAATCCCAATAAAGACTTGACACCATCTTTCCAAGCACGTAATTTAACAAAAAATTGGTTTAATGCTTCAAAACTGTACTATAGCATATTTTTATGCTATACACGCTTACAAAAAAAATTTACACTAAATATACATAGTGATCTGTATTTAATATTTTAATTTTTTGTTTAATAAAACAAATAACCTGAAAACCTAAACTTAAGGAGAGATTAACGATGAACAAGGGTGATTTAATTAGCAAGGTATCAGAAGTTCTTAACAGCAAAAAAGAAGCTCAGGCAGCTGTTGATTGCGTTCTTTCTACTATCACAGAGACGCTTGCAAACAAAGAATCTGTAACTATAGTTGGATTTGGAACCTTTAAATCTGCAGAAAGAAAGGCAAGAAAAGGCAGAAACCCCCAGACAGGAAAAGAGATCGACATCCCAGCAAGAAACGTACCTAAATTTGTTGCCGGTAAAGCCCTGAAAGAGGCTGTAAGATAGAGAGCCCCCCTAATACCTAAGCAAAATTAATCTGAAATTTTTCCATAGACGGCTTTATGGGATTATTTTTGTTCTGGTACTTATAAGTCTCTTACAACAGCCCCTGAGCATATCAAGAGAAAAGGGTGCTGTGCAACAAAATATCATAATTGAACTAAAACTGCCCATATGCAAGGTCGTAAAGATTGTGCACCGATGTGACTGATATACTTGTGAATGGTGCAATTATTACAGGCTTGCTGTATATGGGTAGTTTTTGTTCAACAACGAAATAGCAACAAATTATAAATACCATGAAATTTAACATTACAAAAATATTTATCCCTTCCAGAGGAGTGGAACTGGCTTTTAATCTGAGTTCACTTCATCCCACTGCAAAATCTTCCATTATCTATGACGTTGACCACGACCATAGACTGATCACCCTGGCCCAGCCCATAACCCCGATAACTTCAAATACAAAATTTATGGAGATGCATTTAACCACACTTGTCAGCCGGGGAAATGAAAAAAAAAGAGTGGGACTGCAATGCATGCCTGTTCAGTTTAATAACAATTACAGGCTTTCAAACAACAAAATCATTGATGTTATAACAGTTAACTACTCGCTTCCTGCAATTGAGACAAATATCCGTTCTGCATACAGACTGCCTCTAAGCAATGAATTTTCAATCAAGGCAGTGCTTACTCAAAACGAGAATGAATTTAATTCCCAACAAGATTTTGTTATACGGGATATATCATTAAGCGGCATTGGCATTGTTATCCCCAAAAAAATAAAAGAGAGACTTAATCCGTTAGCTAAAACAAAAGTGCGCCAGCAGGCAGAAATCAAATTAACTCTTCTTGAAAAAGGAGAAAAAAAAGCTTTAAAAACAATACCCAGCATTATTGAAACTGCACGGATAAATATCAATCACTCAGATTCAACCATTTTTGCAGGAATAAAATTCATCAGGCTCTCCCCGGGCTATGAAGATATTTTAAACAAATTCATTCACAACGCCCAGATTGCTGAGCTAAAGCGTTTTTCCGGAGTTTAATACGTTAGGCGCTTGGCTCGCTGATGAGCTTCGCCATCAGATTTTTTTTATGTAAGAGTTAAGCCATTCAAGAATCCCAACCTGCTCCGGGTCAAGATCCTGTTCCTTTTTAATCTTTACGATCTCTTCTTGTGCTCCTCCCGGCAAAAGCTTAAAATCATTCTTATACCCTTTAATACGGTCCTTAGCACCAGAATTTCTCACCTGCTCCATATATTTCTCATACTCATCCCCGGGCAAAAGAGAGATCATATCAGGATAATTCCTGAAAACAATGCGGGTTGCAAGGCTTTTAATTCTTGGAGAAGAGATCCTCTTCAAAAGGGCGATTTTATCTTTATTTGATCTATCACAAAAAAGTGTTATATCATTTTTCTCCTGCTTTGAGAAAAAACCTGCCTGGTACAGCGAAGCATCAGCATCAAGATCAGGAACAAAGGGATATTCGTAGGAACGATGATACAGGACAATTTCATGAAAAATTTCAGGTCTGGATGATATCGATTCAAGATTTTTCTTACAAAGCCTGTGCTGCTCCTTTGAAAGTCTGTTCCAAAACCTTTCAACGGGCGGCAGGATCAATTGCGACTCAGCAGATTTCTTTCTTATAACCGGCATGGCCGGAGCATGGTCATTCTCATCGGCCACAGCAAAATTAGAAAGTCTATCATTACAGGCGTTTGAACGGAGTTTTTTATAAACAAAAGGATTACCTTTTCCGGGGTCAAACCCATCCGGCAAAAACTCTTCAACATCAAGCCTCAGCCATAGACTCTGATTGGAATATTTATTTGAAGAACCAATATGTAGAACAGGAGCCATATACATATTATCTGCACCAAAAAAGAGAGAGACCATTATAGCTAATCTGAAATCCTCATATTTGGTATGAATCTGTTTTTCAATCCTCTCCATTCTTGCCCGGTCTGTTCTTTTATCAAAAAAACCAAGGGAATAACTCCACATCTCCTTTTCAGTCATGAGTACCCTGGCCAGGGCAAGGGTGCTCTCAACATCTGCCATGGCATCATGGGCCCTGCCCGACGTAACAAAGGCATTTTTTTCACTGATCAACTCAAGCTTTAAACTTGATTTTCCATTGACCTGGGGCCATTTTATAATTTGAGGCTTAAAAATTCTAAAAAGGGTAGCAATGGGGAGCAGATCCATGCGGGAACAGCCATTGGCATACTGGTGGGAATAGGGATCAAGAAGATTTCTGTAAAAGGTAAATCGTAAAAATTCGTCATCAAAACCAAGGGTATTATACCCAATACTTACAGTTCCCGGCGTATTCATGATCCTGTGGATTTTGCGGGCAGCATCATATTCCACAAGCCCGGAGCTCAACTCCTCATATGTAAGCCTGTGGGTAATAAATGCTCCAGGGGATGGAACAATATCACAACGCAGTTTAACGACTACAGATTCCCGGCTGATTTCAGCAAAACCAAGGTCTGTCCTGATTGCAGCAAAGGTAAGGATCTGATCAAAGGAGCTGCTCAGACCGCTTGTTTCAATATCATAAAAAAGAAAAGTTTTCATATAACCTAAAGATTAGCATGCATCTTTGCTCCAAAATGGTAACAAAGATGCAAAACCAACTTTTATTATTAATATCCAATATACAAAAATTCTATCTTTTAGAGAACTGAAAACGGGCCCTTGCACCCTTTTGACCATATTTCTTCCGTTCTTTAATTCTTGCATCCCTGGTAAGGCAGCCTGCTTTTTTCAGAACGCCTCTAAGATCAGGATCTGAAAGCACAAGTGCTCTTGTAATTCCGTGCCTTACAGCACCTGCCTGGCCCATAATGCCTCCACCAAGTACAGTGATCTTTATATCAAAGGATTCACTGTTTTCAGTAAGGACAAGTGGAGCTGTCAGCAGATCTCTTGCAGTACTCTGGACAAAATAATCATCCAAAGCCCTGTCATTAACTATAATTGTTCCTTTACCAGGCTTAAGCCAGGTTTTTGCAACAGAACTTTTTCTTTTGCCGGTAGCGTAATAGCTCTTTTCATTTTCCATAGATTACTCTTAATCCTTATATTTCTTAGGGCAAGCTTCAATGGCCAGAGGCTTCTGGGCAGCATGTGGATGCTCGTCGCCTGCATAGACGAATAATTTTTTATTTAACTTTCTACCAAGTCTGTTTTTGGGAAGCATCCCTTTCACAGCTTTTTTCATCATCTCTTCAGGCTTCTTTTCCATAAGCTCTTTTGCAGAAGTCTCTTTGATGCCGCCAATATAACCGGAATGACGATAATATTTCTTCTCGTCCCATTTATTACCGGTAAGGCGAATTTTATCAGCATTAATAACAATCACCCAGTCACCAGTATCTGCATGGGGAGTAAAAAGAGGATTATGTTTACCTCGAATTCTGGCTGCCACAGTAGAGGCCACCCGTCCCAAAATCTCATCCCTGGCATCAACAACACACCATTGTTCCGTATTATCAGATCTTTTTGCACTATATGTATACTTTTTCAATTTTCCACGCTCCTGTTTAAAAATAATTTGGCAGTATTACGTCAGAACAGTTAAAATGTCAAGTTCTTTTTAAAGTTCTATCTTTTTCTTGTTATCTGCAATCATTTTCTTCTCTTGTCCCTTTTCAATTTTTCGGGATGTTTTACACGACACCTCAGCATTGAGGATTCCACCATTTTCAACGATGAGATCCTTGCATTGAACTTTTCCTGCACAACTTCCTGTGGAGAGAATAATCAGCTCTTTTGATGCATAAATTTCACCTTCAAAAACACCTCCAATAGTCATACTGGCAACCTTTGCATCGGAATGAACCACCCCCTCTTCGGCAATAATAACAATCTCTCCTTCAATGGCTCCCCTGATACTCCCTTTTACAATCAGTTTACCCTTGGAGACAACGGAGCCGTCAATGCGAAGCTCCTTATCAATTATCGAAAGATTCACGCTGTTTTTTTTCCCCAATTTTCCTCTCCTGAATTATAGGTAACTTCCAAAAAATAATACACCGCACATATAGTGCGTTTCATATGACTTCGTACTTTTTTTACCTCATATTATAATAGAAACTGGTATGAAGTCATGTGAACTTGACTATAGTTCACTATGCTCCTGTTATCACGCCTTGAAGACGAACAAATTGTCTGCACGATATGGGTAGATTATTTTCTTCCAGTCACTTTGTGCTGTTTAATATCTATATAAAGCCTGCTCACCTCTCTGTTTTGAAGAGTTGTTATGACCATGTAATGCTGCCCCTGCCCTTTAAGGGAATATCTCTTTAGAAGAACCTTTTTACCGGTGTCAATAGAATACCCCCTATCCTCCCCGGTATTAGTTGATCTGTTCCCCACAAACCCCTTAAAATTAACAACAAACTTTGAAGGATCAAGACCTCCAGTTATAATATCCTCAATTTCAAAGATATCTCCCCAAAAAAGCTTAATATGATCATTGGATTCAGCTGCTTCTCTTTTACCGTTTATTTTTAACCTGTAACCCAGAATCTCCGATGACTCTTCAGAATCTGACACAGATATTTTATCAACCCTTTTTAAATCATCCTGCCTGAAATCAAGATAGACACTGCCACATGGATAAAAATCTTTTTTTGCAACAATCCTGGCTGGATGTGTAATTAAATTTTTTTTCCGCATATCATTAAACCTTGAGCCAAGACCTATAATATCAGCACTTAATCCCCTTTTATAATTTGCCTTGATATCAAGAATCTCAACGATATCTCCCTTTTGAATCCCAAGATGCTGGTTATTTTCAACAACAACAGGAACAGAACCATTGATTGAAATAACCATATAATTAAGTTCCGGAGTTTTTAAATCAACACCTGGAGTCTCAGGAATAATATCCAACATTTCCATAAATCCATTAATGGCGTATATGTGCTGGCGAACCTTTTGCTCAAGGGGAAGAGATTTAGCAGACTCAATACCAAAAGCCGGGATCTTACATGTATACAGTGCATAATAAGTTGCAGACTTTCTCTGTTCCTTGTGCCTGGAGTCTTTCTCATCAGTATTGTGATTGTTAAAATGAAAAAAATGGTCAGAATCTTTAATATGATAGTTTATCTTTTCTATCACTTTTTCTGCCATATCTTTCAAATCTATGGTGATACCTGCTTCTTTATCCTCAAAAACGGCTGAATCAGCTATTATTGACTGCCCAAACCTTAAAGGATTTCTCATGGGACTTTCACTCTTTTTGCTGAAAAACCCAGAACCTTCATGGAGATTCAAAAGACAGTCACTTTCATGGATCAGCTGCTTTAATACACTTACAACCTTTGCCTCATAATTTAAAACATTATCATCTGCAAATTTGCGGTTCATATCCTCATTAATCTTTCTTCTCTGCTGAAGAATAGATAAAAAATTTGCCCTGGGAACAACTATAAGATTCCCCTTTTCAAGGGAAAAGTCTGCATAGAGATCTGCAGCAAGAAAACCTCCCGGCTCATCACCCTGGATACCACCTATGAGCAGAAGCGTCTTTCCAGGCTTTTTCCCATAAACCCTGTATACATGAAGCTCATTGTCGCTTCCTTCATAAAAGACTGTATGTGTTTTTTGTGCCGTTACAGGCCCTGGGAACAGAATCAGCAAAAGCATTATAAAAGTTATGACAGGCTTTTTTATGGTTGACAGAAGATGGGGGGTTATATGAAAGTTCTTCCAACTAATAGAACCAATTGACTTTTTTAATTTGTTGTAACCAGCAGCAACAACCATGCTCCGTCCATGCCGGTTATCAAGACTTTCCATGGCTATTCTCCATTCCCCTGAACTGTAATACTTTTTGCAAAGATCAGTTCTTCATTGTCATCATAAACAAAAATTGTTGCGTATTTAAAAGCATCAGAGTTAAGATTGCTCTTTACCCTGAATTTCACAGGCTTAAAATGTGCTATGGAAAAATACTGCCCCTTTTTCGGCACACCGGGCTTTCCAGCTTTCAACGGTACAGAAGGAAGGCAGAGCCAGTTTGCAGCATTATCAAGATCAGGTTTCAGCAGAACAAAAATTCTGCCTGAAATAGTTCCTGTATTGTCAGAGACATTTCGTATATCAAACCTTACCAGAAGATCATTATTGGCCCGATCCTTGTCAATCATGAATGCCTCAACCTCTAGATTCTCATATTTTTTATCCTCTTTTTCTGTCTGCACGCTCTTTTTTTGATCAACTGATCTTAGCTTTAATGATTCAGACTTTTTCTGCTTTTCTGCTGCAGTTTTCCCAGGCTTTACTGATTCAGGCTTTTTCTGCTTTTCTGTTGCAGGTTCAATGGATTCTGGTTGTTCATCCTTAATCTTTTCAGGCTCTTCTTTCACAAACTCAGCCACACTTTCTCCTGCAATAACCA
>JAYEHB010000069.1:0-3122 GCA_034659375.1 Thermodesulfobacteriota bacterium | reverse complement strand
CCAGGCTTTACTGATTCAGGCTTTTTCTGCTTTTCTGTTGCAGGTTCAATGGATTCTGGTTGTTCATCCTTAATCTTTTCAGGCTCTTCTTTCACAAACTCAGCCACACTTTCTCCTGCAATAACCAGCCGTGCCAGAAGGAGTTCTTTTTCATTAACAAGGGATTTTACTTTTTTTTCAGAATTTTCAATGGCCTCGGTTAAGTCTAGGTTTTCTCTTTTAATGTCCGTGTAAAGATAATAAAACAGAAAAGCTGCACCAGCTGAAACCAATGCAGCAAAACTCATTAACCAGACAACAACCTTTACCCAGGAGGCAGATTTAATCCTGCCAAAATCATCCATAAAAAACAGCCTGGATTTTATCTTTTGTTTCACCTGGGTCGGCCGCAAATGGTCTTTTATCTCTTTTTCCAGCTCTCTTGCGTAATCTTCCAAACCCCCTCCTTTTTAACAAGCATAAGCTTTTTCACACCTTTAGCAGAAAATCCACTGGCCCTGTAGAACTGTAAAAAGGTCACCACACTTTTTGTCTTACCTTTTTCTATTTTAAGATCCTCAGCACTCACATCTATGAAACTGTATTTCTCTGCCAGCCATGTTTTTCTCTTAACCCAGATTTTTTTGCCCATGCCGTCGGAATAAAAATTTTCTGAATAACAATCACCGTATTTTTTCATATCCTTTGACGACCAGGCTTTAAGCCAGGCCGCAACAAAGGCTCTAACGGGAGAACCAGCTCCTGAGTCCTTAAACAGCTTTCCAGCAGCAAAAAGTAATGGTTCCTGCTTTTCAGTAACCCCTTTTGCCAGGGTTCCAAACATATCACCTGTGATTCTGTAGCCGTCTCCATGCTCTCTTATAAAAAACTTTTTTCTCCCAATCTCCATGGAATTTTTGTTCAACTCAAGTCCCAGGTTAAAATCAATAACAAAGATATCCTTTTCCATGTATATCCCGGACAGATCCCTGAAAAATGAAAAAAAGGCACCATTCTTTTTAACCTGATTCCTGTATTTCATCCATTTGGTCCACCAACTGACAGGTGGGAGGTATTCAGAACCATAGAGATTGAGATAATCATGATAATCTCCTGTTTCAACAGCATCGACCCAGAGATCGACCAGTTTTAAAAGTTTATTTCTGCAAAGTTCAATCTCTTTGTCATCCTGATATATAACCTTATCAACAATGATCACCGGAGTCTGATTAAGTGCAATGTAATCTGCAGCAGATAGAATATCACTGTTATTCATTGCCACACAACCGTTGGAATCCATGGGTTTCAAGTTTTTATTGGTTCCATGTATCCATATGGCACTGCCGTTTCTTCCAGCCCTTTTATCCAGAAAATTGGGATAATCAGTGGGAAAGGCCTTTCTGCCGTAAACAGGTGAAAGATATCTGTCTTCATACTCGTCTGTTAAAAAATAGATTCCTTCAGGAGTTTTTTTATCCCCGGCCCTGGATTTAATACCCGAGGATTCACCAGTGGAACACGGGAAAACAAATTTTTGATGATACTCCCCATTCTCTGATGAATAAAGATAAAACTTCTGCTTACTTTTATCAATCACAATGGCACTGCCGTTATCAGGCATAAGCACAAGATTTCGAGGGATTTTTTTTTCCGAAGCCATCCCCTGACCGCCTGGTGCAAAACAGAAAAAAATCAGCAGCATCCATACGGACCTTGTGACAAACCCTTTTATCCAAAGGTTCATCAGCATGCAAAGCATGTCTGCAGCAGCTTTTGGCTGAAAGGCGGGCAAAGCAATTTCTCCCAGCTTCTTATTACAATTTTTAATTCTCAAATTTCCAGTTCCCAGTTCCCAGTTCCCAGTTTCTATCACTGCCATGGGCAGCCTTGGTGGTTTAAGTCTGCACACAACAAATGATGAAAGTACACTCCTATTTTGCCAGAACTTTCATATAACCGGCATGGCCGGAGCATGGTCATTCTCATCGGCCACAACAAAATATGAAAGTCTAATCATTATAACCGTTTATACGGACTTTCATATAAAACACTGTACACAGTGGAAAGGGTAAGTATTCGGCATTTACAGAGAGGCAAAGAGTTTCATGTGATCATAGGCTTTTACAGATGCCTTACGCCCGGCAGATGTGCGCATTACAAAACCAATTTTCAAAAGAAAAGGCTCAACAACATCCACAAGAGTATCAGTCTCCTCCTGAAGAGTTGCAGCCACAGCCTCTATACCCACAGGGCCTCCTTTATAAAAATCAATTATAGTTAACAGATAATTCCTGTCAAGCACTGTAAGCCCATTATTATCAATTCCTTCAAGAGTCAAAGCTGCCCCTACAATTTTTTTGGTAATCCCGCCTGAAGCTTTAACTAAAGAATAATCCCTGACACGTTTTAAAAGCCTGTTGGCAATCCTTGGTGTACCCCTGGATCTTTTTGCAAGCTCCAGGGCCCCTGGATTATCTATTTTAACATGGAGCAATAGAGCAGATCTTGTTATAATGGTGACAAGTTCATCAACAGTATAAAAATCAAGACTTCTGAAAATACCAAATCGATCACGCAATGGAGAAGAGAGAAGCCCCACTCTGGTGGTTGCACCAACCAGTACAAATTGTTTCAGCCTGTACCTGTGACTTCGTGCATTCAAGCCTTTATCAAAAACAAAATCAACGGCAAAATCCTCCATGGCAGGATAGAGGAACTCTTCAACAGTCTTGGGCAGCCTGTGAATTTCATCAATAAAGAGAATATCACCCATGGCAAGGTTGGTAAGCATACCAATAACATCTCCTGCCTTTTCAAGAACAGGACCTGATGTAACGGTAAGAGTGCCTCCCATTTCATTGGCAATAATATGGGCAATTGTCGATTTACCAAGCCCTGGAGGACCGTGGAGCAAAACATGATCAAGGGCTTCTCCCCTGATTTTTGCCGCCTTAATAGCAATTTTCAAAGTCTCAACAGTATCTGCCTGACCAACATAATCAACAAATCCATCGGGCCTTAAAGAAATTATTTCAGAACTCTTATCAATGGGATGCTTGTTTGAGGAGAGCATATCAGTTTCGTTGTGAGATCTTCTTTTATCAGAAGCTGCACTCTTACCAGAAGAATCTCTTTTATGGAAA
>JAYEHB010000068.1:0-2579 GCA_034659375.1 Thermodesulfobacteriota bacterium | reverse complement strand
GAGGCAAGGTTGATATTGCAACTGCACTAAGCCTGTATCTGGATATGAAACTTGGTGCCTGTCTGGGTATTGACATAGACGCAAGGGTGGGAGGGGTATTAAAAATGAATGCTGATTTAGAATTTGAATTCGAGGCTGTCGGCTTAAGTGCCAAGACCAAATCCCCTCTTGAAGCAAGAGTGGATGCCTTGGAAGCTGATATAAAGACTTTACAAGTCAAAATATAATTCTTAGACAAAGGCAATGGTAAATGGACATTATCAGACCCATGCAGCTTGGTTTTAACCAGCGGGTGCTGGAACAAAACAGACAGTTTTACTTTACTGCTTCAGCTACCCTCGGCATTAATCTTCAGACAGGCGAAGAACAAATTGATGCACTCTTTTTGAAAGATGCTTTCCAGGGCAATCCAGACAATCCTCCTCTGCTTGATTTGGGATTTCCTAAACCCAATGGAGAGTTTCTTCTTTCCGGCTCATACCACTGCCCAAGCCAAAGTCCGGTAAAAGGCGGAGAGGTAACAGCAAGAATCGGCAATATTGAAAAAAAACTCTATGTCTTTGGTCCCAGAAAATGGCAGCACGGTTTTCCATCTGAGCCTGAAGAAATAACGTCAATGCCCCTTATCCTGCAGAACGCGTTTGGCGGGGAGGGATATGAGAACAATCCGGTCGGCAGGGGGTTTCAGGACGGATTGCTTCCCTGTATTGAATATCCCAAAACTCTGGTGGCTTCACAAAAAGACAAACCTCTGCCGGCATGCTTTTCAGCTCTGGACTTAATGGATCCCAGACGTAAGAAGTACAAAGGCACCTATAATCTGGATTACAAGGAAAAATATTTTCCAGGTCATCCTGCGGATATGGACTGGAAAATGTTTTTATCAACCACTGATGATCAGTGGCATAAAGGGTTTTTTATGGGTGATGAAGAATACTTGCTCAAGAATCTGCACCCTGAAATTTCAAGGATTGAAGGGAAACTGCCAGGGCTTTATGCAAGGTGTTTTGTCAATCAGAAAAAACAAGGAGAGGATACATTTGGAGAAATTCCTCTCAATCTTGACACAATCTGGTTTTTCCCGGAAAAAATGCTTGCGCTTCTTATCTTCAGAGGAGTGATTAAAGTCGATGATGATGAAGCAGAAAGCATAACGCATGTGCTGGGCGCGTATGAATATCTGTCACAATCCCGGCGTTCCCTGGAATACTATCATGCTGCTCTGGAAAAGCGGATACAAAACGATGATGCTTTTTTAAAACTTCTTACAACTTCAGACCTGATTCCTGAAGATCATAAATGTGCCATGGAAGTTCTTTTTGATATGGGAGTTTCTGAAACGCCCGAAAAAAGTGCTCTTGTTCAAAATGCAGAAGCAAAAGCTGCGGCAATGAAGAAAACAGCTGATGAAGAAGTTGAGCAAGCCAAAAAGCAGGCAGAAAAAAGTATGGATGATATTGATATCCCTGATCAGGCAATGGAGTTTATACCTGATGATGCAAAAGCAGATCTTCCAGGGAAAAAAGGAGGGCTGGATATTGGAAAACTGATGGACAAAAAACCAGATGCCTCTCCTGATCCTGATATTGATATCCTTAATCAGAAGATGGAAGAAATTTTCCCAGGCATCACTTCAGGTGATCCCAAAAAAATGGACATGAAAAATTTCTCTTTTGATAAATTCAGAGGGATTGCCGATGTTGCAAAAGAGTTTTCAGATAAGAAAAAAAACGATGTTATGGAGGATATAAAAGAAAAAATTGAATCCACAAAAAATGACCTAAAAAACCAGGTTGATGATATTGACAAACAGATAAATCAAATCAAAAAAACCGGGGATAAGGAAGGCAAATCATTTGATGATGAAATAAAACCCCTTGAAGAAGCAAAAAAACAGCTGCAAGAGAACATGGAACTGATAGAAATCCCGGATTTGGATAAACCTCCTGAAAAAATGCCTCTGCCCCGTATTGATTCAGAAGAGATAATGTCTCTGTTGACACAGACTCCTGCCTTCCCGCCTGAAATCATGGAAGCAATGCAGCATGTTCAGGCAAGAAAGGATATGGGCATTGATGATGAAAAAAACCGGGCTTTGGAAAAAGAAATTCTGGCTGCGGAAAAAAAAATCACTGATGCAATGGAAACCACGAGAAAAGAGACTGAAAAACAGCTTTCCCAGATTAAAAATAAATTTAAGAGCGCCTATATAATGGGTGCTCATCACATGGAAGAAGGACTTTCGCCTCATAAAGAATCTGTGGATGAAAGAAAAAAACATTTTCTTGAAGCTGTTTCAAAAAATCAAGATGTATCAGGCCAGGACTGGGCATGCATTGATCTTTCAGGAGAAAACCTGGATGGTATTGACTTAAGCAATGCATTTCTTGAGCAGGTAAACTTCAAGAAAGCAAGTCTTAAAGGTGCCAACCTTTCCAGAAGCATCATGGCCAGGACAAATCTTGAAGAGGCAAACCTTGAAGGGGCAAACCTTGAAGGGGCAAATATTGGTGGCGTTCATGGATTACGGACAGATTTTTCACAAGCCAATATGAAATCTGCAAAACTTTCAAAAAGTA
>JAYEHB010000067.1:0-2579 GCA_034659375.1 Thermodesulfobacteriota bacterium | reverse complement strand
TATAAAGCAATCTGAGTTTTTATTGTTTTAATCCAGCATTGAAGCTGCAATCATAAATAGGTTTCAATGCTGGATAATTATTTTGAATTTTTATTTTTTTGATTCATTTTCAGGCATCCTTCATTTGGCACAACGCAGGAGACGGGCAAAAAGACAAGCAAGATGCGTGGATTATTTTTTGGAAGATCCCTAAGTTTATATGGCCTCAACTATCCTGAATGTTGCGGCTCTCCTCAAGATCATGGATATCAGGATGGGTATTCATTGAACTCAAAAACTGAACGGTTCTCTGGTCAAGTCTGTTTTTAAGAACAGTCGCAACCTGTTTCATAATCAGATATCCAATGGAATGATCGTTATCCATAATACTTAAAAGCTCATCCCGGCTGCACACGTACATTTCAGCGGCTTCATTACAGATCGCAGTTACAGAATGGAAACCATCATCAAGCAAAACTGCCCATCCAAATGTTTCACCAGGATCAATTGAACTGATAGTAACTATAATCTGATCTGATAATTTCTGTTCCAAAAGAACCTTGCCTGATTTAAGAATATAAAGGTCTTCTGCAGCATCTCCCCTTTTAAATATCACATCACCGGATTTAACCTTAACAAGCTCAAGAACAGGTACAATTTTCTCCAGCATTTCATCTGTCAAATATTCCATAATATGATTTTTTTTAATTTCTGCCTTTGTTACCATATCTTTCCTCAATTTTTTTTTTACGTGTGACCTTCAGGTTTATATGTAAATATTTACTTTGTTGTGGCCGATGCGAATACCACGCTCCGGCCAGTTTCTGCCCTTTAGACCATGCCGGTTTATATGAAAGTCATGTCAAACCAATAGTGTAACTTTCATCATTTGTTGTGTGCAGACTTAGACCACCAGAGCTGCCCGTGGCAGTTATATACAAAAAGCTATAAAGCTGTTCTTACAGCAGCACAAAAATCACCACTATAAAAAGAGCTGCACAGGCTGCAAAGACACCCACAGGAGAAGTCCCTGTTGCAAAGGCAGCCTCAATTTTCTCAGTTATGGTTAAAGGCCCTTGGTCTGGCTCCCCCCTGCCCTTTTTCACAAAAGGCAGCAGAATAAAACAGACAGCCCTTGCAGATGCATTTTTTGCAAAATTATTAAGAGAGCCTGTAAATTTTCCAATCAGCAGACGATCAGCAGCAGAGTTCATTCCGTTTAAGCACTTTGCCACACAATTGCTCAACCTGTTTAATGGTTTTCTGTAAAACCAGTCAAAATCGACATTTATACATCGCATCTCAGCAGGATAGATCCCGGAAAGCAGAAGCAATGTAAAGGCCAGTGCTGAATAAAAGAGAAGTTCAGTCTGTGTCAGAATATGGGAAGCTGTGTAGGGTTCATATGCTGCCGGAAAAGGGAGAATGCTGTAAAGGGACTGATAGAATGTACCATTAAAAATACATAAAAAAGCTGCAATCCCCATGGCAATGAGCATATGTTTTGGAGCTTCTTTAACCCTGTGGCCTGCATCATGACCGAAAAATGCAAAAAACGGGATTTTGATTCCTGCATGGTGAAAAACACCTGCAGATGCAAAGAGAAGTACAAGCCATACAACAACCATATGCTTATCGCCTGCAGCCGACATTACCATTGATTTGCTCACAAAACCGCTGAACAAAGGAAATGCAGAGATGGATGCTGCACCAACAATACAAAAAGCAGCTGTCCAGGGCATTGATTTATAGAGCCCTCCAAGATCAGTAGCCTTTATTTTTCCGGTTCTGTACATTACAGCACCCATGGACATGAATAACAGTCCTTTAAAGAGGATATCATTAAAAGCATGGGCAACAGCACCGTTAATGGCAAGTTCTGTTCCAATACCAATACCCACAACCATGAAGCCCACCTGATTCACAAGACTGTAGGCAAGAACACGCCTTAAATCATTTTCAATCACTGCATAAAATATTGGAAACGCTGCCATGGCAACACCTATCCAGATAAGAGCCTCGGTTCCCGGATAGGCCCTTGCAAGGGCATAAATCGCTGTTTTGGTTGTAAAAGCACTTAAAAAAACAGTACCGCCAATGGTTGCTTCAGGATATGCATCGGTAAGCCAGGTATGGAGAAAAGGCCAGGCACAATTAACCCCAAACCCCATAAATATAAGGAAAGAACCAAGATCAGTTATACCTATATAATTAAACTCAATGGAACCGGTTTTAATAACAGTCAGTACAATTCCTGCCAAAAGGCAGAGTCCACCGGTTACATGTACCATAAGATACCTGAAACCTGCAGCAGAAGATTTTTTTGTTCTTCTTGTCCATATGAGCAGAACAGAGCCAATGGTCAAGGTTTCCCAAAAAGCAAAAAAAGTAAACAGATCACCGGCAAAAATAGCTCCAAGAGCAGCACCCGAATAGACAAAACCTGCTACATATTCAAGACTCTTTTTTACATGGAGAATATAGATAATTGTAATAAATGAAATAATATGGAAAATATATCCAAAGACAAGACTTAAACGATCAATTCTCACAAGGGTTAACTGATAATCAAGAAAAGAGACTGTCAGTTCAGTGCCCAT
>JAYEHB010000066.1:0-2587 GCA_034659375.1 Thermodesulfobacteriota bacterium | reverse complement strand
CAGAATTTTTGTTCGTCTTCAAGGTGTGATGACAGGTGCATAGTGAGCTATGTGCCTGTCATCACAACGTAGAAGACGGGCAAAAAGACAAACAAAATGGGTAATTATTTTTTTCCACCTCCCTTAGGCCGTAAAACCCAATCCTTTAATTCTGCCATGCCGGATCTATAAAAGCAGTTTTTTTTATAAAAATCAAGATTTCTATCTCATTGGCGGTAAATAATCAATACAGCCCGTGAACGGTTACAAGTTTTGTAACCGTTTACGGGCACCATGGAGTTTTAGACCATTGTTCTATATTTTAGACGAATGCTTCATATTTATACCGCTGTTTCCTCTATAGAGTTGCAACAGACTTCGCTTCGCTCGCTGATGAATTTCTTGTTATAAGCCGAATATTTACATTAAAAGGGCTGGCTTTTAAAATAAAATGGTTGATTATGTATGAAAAATATAGTATAGTTGACAGTTATATAAAATATTTGATGTATATACTTGGGTGGAAATCAACCAGTTGAGGGAACCGGGTGGTTTTCGGAATTATTATTGGAAATAATAAACAGGGTTTTTAAAAGAATGATTTGTACAAGCATAAGAAAAGATGAAGAGTGTGTTTTTATGACAGCGGCTGGTTGCGGCTATAACGGCGGTGAATGTAAACCAGTTATTGAAGCGTGTGATGGCTGCCAGAGGGCTGCAGATTATGAAACAGGAAGATTTTGTGCATCAGCACCTGATCCTGCTCTTAAATGGAAAAATGGCAATTGTAATCTTGCAACCCACGTCAAGACTGTTGTTGAGACTAAAAAACAAAAAATCAACCCAATCAAAGCTTCAAAAAGAAAATAGCTTTTTTGTTGCGGTATTTTAGGGAGCTTCCAAAAAATAATCTGCCCATCCTGCTTGCCCTTTTGCCCGTCTTCTACGTTGTGATAACAGGCACATAGTTCTCTATGCACCTGTTGTCACGCCTTGAAGACGAACAAAAGTTCTGCTCGATATGGGTATATTATTTTTTCCAGTTCCCTTATAAAGCCTGAAACTGGAAAATTTATAAATTCAGTTCCAGGCTTTTTTTTTATTTGATCATTTTTCTGTTCATGCTATACCTATTAGAACTCACTCAACAATAACCTTACATTATAAGCCGAATATTTACTCGTTGTGGCAGGTAGTTGGCTTTGCGTCTTTGACCTGCCATGGTCGTTATTAAACATGAAAACCCAGGAAAGATTAAAGATATGAACCAGCAGGCCCAAGAACTTAATTCAGTTATCAAGGAATTTAATCCTCATATTTATGACATGCTCTCTTCCATGGGAAAGAACCTTTTTTTTCCCAAAGGAATTTTAAGCCAGAGCGCTGAAGCCAGAGAAAAGGCTGATAAGATCAATGCAACCATTGGAATTGCAAAAGAAAACGGTAAGGTGATGAGCCTGCCATCAATTGCACAGTCCGTCAATGGAATTGAACCCGATGATTTTCTTACATACGCACCGTCATTTGGAGTTTTAGAACTTAGAAAAGCATGGCGAAATGCACTTTACACCAAGAACCCTTCTCTGGAAAATAAAAAGATAACTCTTCCTGTTGTCACTTCAGGTGTTACCCATGCGGTGAGTACTTTTGCAGATCTATGGATTGATCCCGGCGACACTGTTATACTTCCTGATATGATGTGGGGAAATTATAACATGACATTTTCTGTTAGGAACAGAGCAAAGATAAGTCATTACAGAACTTTTATACCTGATTTATCAGGACTGGATCTTGATTCCTTTGAAAAAGCTGTAAAAAAAGAGGCAGCAGCAGGTGATAAAATAATCACAGTCCTTAACTTTCCCCATAATCCCAGTGGTTATTCTATTTCTAAGGACGAGGGCAAAAGGATTGCCAATATTCTCATTGATATTGCAAAAAATGGAACAAATGTTGTTGTTGCATGTGATGACGCATACTTTGGGCTGTTTTATGAAGATGATACCATGAAAGAGTCCCTTTTCTCTCTTCTTGCAGGGGCTGACAAAAGAATCGTTGCTGTAAAACTTGATGGAGCAACAAAAGAGGATTATGTATGGGGTCTTCGAACAGGTTTTGTCACCTATGGTTTTTGTGCTGACAGAGGCGTTGAAGAATTGCATGAAGCTGTTGAAAAGAAAACTGCAGGATGTATCAGGGGGTGTGTCTCCAATGCATCCCATTTAAGTCAGTCCATTATTTTGCAATCCATGAACAATAAAAAGTATCTGGAATTTAAGCAGGAAAAATTTGATCTGCTGAAGGCCAGGGCGTTTGCAATAAAAGATATTGTATATAATGAGACCTTCCGAGAGGCCTGGGATGTTTATCCTTTTAATTCAGGTTATTTTATGTGCATACGCCTCAAGGATGTCAATGCTGAAGACTTAAGAGTTCATCTTCTGGAAAAATATGGAACAGGACTTATATCCATTGGTGAAGAGAATTTAAGAATTGCATTTTCCTGTCTTGAAAAGAGTGACGTAAAAGTGCTTTTTGATACAATTTTAAAGGGAATCAATGAGTTAAAATTGAAAATTGAAAATTGAAAATTGAAAATTGATAATTG
>JAYEHB010000065.1:0-2592 GCA_034659375.1 Thermodesulfobacteriota bacterium | reverse complement strand
AGGTGTCAAACCCAGCATTGATCTTATTAAGAATACAGATATTAAATACGACACAGGAATTATTGTAAATGATTACCTTCAGACAAAATATCCTTATATCTATGCATGCGGGGATGTTGCAGAAACGATTGAACTTGTTTCCGGGGAAAGAAAAATTCATGGCTTGTTTCCCGTTGCAGTAAATCATGCGCAAACCGCAGCATATAATATTTTGGGTATGAAAAGGGAATATGAAAAACAGGTAAACATGAATTCTTTAAAAAAATTGAGTTTTAAACTCATAGTCGTTGGAAAACTTAAAGGAGAAGAAATTAAGTATAAAACCGAAAATGTTTTGCGCAAAATATATATAAAAGATGATAAAATAATGGGATTTGTGTTATTAGGAGATATATCCAATGCAGGAGTTTATTTATCTCTTTTTACTAAAAGAATTAATGTTTCAAAATTTAAAGATAATCTTTTATCAAAATATTTTTATCCTGGGATTTTGATGAGTCAATTTTGACAATCCTTTGCGAAAATACAGGGTACGATAAGCCTATATTTGATAACTATTGATCTGTTTGAGAATCATCCTGAAAAAAAAGGGACTAATAAGCACAACTTATGAGTGAACAACAAACCAATAACCCACTGCACGGCGTGACTCTGGAGCAGATTGTGAACAGTCTGGTTGAACATCATGGATGGGACGAGTTGGCCAAACGCATCAAAATCCGGTGTTTCAACAGCAACCCCTCAGTAAAATCCAGCCTTAAATTTCTGCGAAGGACACCCTGGGCAAGGAAGAAAGTCGAGGCTTTGTATATAGCTACGAAGAAAAACAAGCTAAAAATGAAACAAGGGGATTAATAAGTACCAACCTGAAATAAAAATTACATTTGATGAGCTATTGTCTTAAGTTCAAGTTTACAATTCCAAATTAACCTGTTTTATGCTATTTTCATAAATAACAGAAAAAATTAGATTAATTATTTTTTAAGGAGCAAAAAAGATGGATAAACCGGTTTTAGAAACAGAATTCAAGGATCTCAGCCTTGCAAGAAAAGGCAAGGTAAGGGATATATATGATATGGGTGATTCTCTTTTAATGGTAACAACAGACAGGCTTTCAGCCTTTGATGTTGTTCTGCCCAACGGAATTCCGGGAAAGGGAAAAGTTTTAACAGAGATATCACTTTTCTGGTTTAAAGAGATGGAAAATATAGTTGGAAATCATATTATCACAAATAATGTTGCAGATTACCCGGAACAATGCCAACAATACGCAGAAATTCTTGAAGGAAGAAGCATACTTGTTAAAAAAGCTGAACCCCTTCCTGTTGAATGCATTGTAAGGGGATATATCTCAGGTTCAGGATGGAAATCCTACCAGGAAAACGGTCAGGTATGCGGTATTGATCTTCCAAAGGGACTTAAAGAGTCCGACAAACTTGCAAAACCTCTTTATACTCCTTCAACAAAAGCTGAAGTAGGGGATCATGACATCAATGTTGATTTTAATGAGACTGTTAAACTTCTTGGGAAAGAGAGGGCGGAA
The DNA here is from genome assembly GCA_034659375.1 of Thermodesulfobacteriota bacterium. Taxonomy (GTDB): domain Bacteria; phylum Desulfobacterota; class Desulfobacteria; order Desulfobacterales; family Desulfobacteraceae; genus DATFJZ01. Next base: position 1,049 of record JAYEHB010000065.1, on the reverse strand, counting down.
AAATTAAGAGATTTAAGTATTGAAATCTATTTAAAAGGTACAGAAAAAGCTTTTGAAAAAGGAATTATTATTGCTGATACAAAATTTGAGTTTGGTATTTACAAGGATGAAATAATTCTCATTGATGAGGTTTTAACACCTGATTCATCAAGATTCTGGCCAAAAGAGACATATGCACCAGGCAGCTCCCAGAAAAGTTATGACAAACAATACATAAGAGATTGGCTTGTTTCATCTGGATGGGATAAAAAAGCTCCTGGACCGGTTCTTCCCAAAGAAGTTATTGAGCATACATCTGAACAATACAAAAAAGTACTTAATCTGATAACAGAATAACCGGCATACCCTAAAGGGCAGAAACTGGCCGGAGCATGGTATCTGTATCGGCCACAATACCCTAAAAGGGCAGAAAACAAAAAAACAACCTAAAGGCCACGTAAATATTCGGCTTATAATGTTAATGTAAATAAAACAGGCACAAAAGAATGCATGAAAGAATATTAATTTCAGATATTGACCTTACAGATGAAAGATACAGAATTTCATCTGATAATGACATCATTTCACTTGCTCAATCCATAAAAAATATGGGATTGATCAATATTCCTGTGGTAAAAGCAAATGACCATGGGTTCATTGTTGTATCTGGTTTTGGAAGAATAAAAGCCATGGTGCATAATGGAACAGAAGAGATTCAGGCAAGGGTATTACCACAAAATAGAGCAGGGGTATCATCAGCCCGGACAAAAAATTTACAGCACGATAAGGGGGCAGAAAGGGCAGGGGAGCTGCACCAGGATGAAACTTTGCCTCAAAATGGACAAGCGGAGCTGGATCTGGATCTGGATTTTGAGGCAGTTCTAATATCAATCTCAGACAATGCTTTTCAAAGAGAATTTGATACCATGGAGCAGGCAAAAGCAGTTGTGCTTTTAAGCAAATTCATGAATTTTACTGAAATTGCAGAAAAATCCTCTTTTATTTTTAATGCAAAGATGAATTCACTCCTTGTGCAAAAACTTTTTACCACAGGTTCCATGCCAAAAGAG
>JAYEHB010000064.1:0-2593 GCA_034659375.1 Thermodesulfobacteriota bacterium | reverse complement strand
GAGAAGCTCGTCCATTTTCTGTTCAACAGAATCATAATTGGTCTTTACTATTCCTACGGTCATAATACACCTATTCTCTGTTTTTTTGATGTTTAAATTTTTCCATGAATAGACATAGGATGCAGTCAGAACATCACCGCAATCTGATGACTGCAATCCCGCCGGGCTCCAATTGCAGGGAAAACCAGGAAGTACTTTTCTGGCTGGTGATCCCGGGACCAAAAGAAAAATATTCATTCAGTGAAAGATCAACTGCTTCAGTATACGCTCCATTCACTATAACCTTACCCGACAGACGATGTTCAGGATCAAGATTCTGAACAACAACAATGAAATCTCCTGTTTGCACCACTTTAGGTATTATTTCAAACAAATCCTGATTAGTTGACACCAAATTAAAATCATAAACAATCTCTCCTAATTTATCTGAAACAGTATCCCATCTGGATGAAATAAACTCAACTGTGCCTTGTCCAAAACTTATGCTGCGGTTAATTGTTGTTGAGTTCTCTTTTTCAGCCCAGATTTTATTTACGGAATCATATTTCAATGTCATGTCAAAAAAACGGTCATACAATCCATTGGACAACCGTCCGTACTGGTCAAATTTACCACATGGTCCAATCAATACAATCTTTCCGCCTGATTTAACCCAAGTAAATATTTTAAGGCATGCTTTCGGGTCCATGTGGGTTGTATAGGGGCACACAAGTATTTTACATCCTGAAAGATCTTCTCTGTTATCAATTAATGCACCCTCGGGCAGCACAAATGGTATCATTTTTTTTGAAAGCAGTTCTTTTACTGTTTTTCTGCAAAGCTCAACACTTTTACCATGGGGAAAGGAGACAAGCCGTGAAACATTTGAAAATAAAACATAAACACCCGAATTTTTTATTTTACTGTGTACAAGAATATCCGATATAGCTTCGGCTCTCTTTTTAATTACCGGTATAATTCCCGTGCAATAGCGCATAACCGTTCCAGATGTTTCAGGATCAAGCAGTGCATAATTCCACCCAGGCCAGGGCGAATCCAGATCGAAAAAAATCAACCCTTGTTTAGACCAGTTCAGGTGGCGCCAGATATTACGTTTCAGCACATTCCTCAGCAATTTTTCACCGTTATTTTTAAATGGTGTCCATTTTTTTATAAAAGATATATCAGAGAATCCTTCCCAGGCTGTCCAGACAAACTCATCATCCCACATCTCATGGGACGCATATCTGTTAATACTGTACGTATATAAAAAATCAACAGCTTCTGTACTGTCCGGCCAGTCATGGTTTCCCAGAACATCCCAGTCCAGCATGGCAAGTTTATAAAAATCAATTCCACCTGTGATGATTTTTGTTTTGTCTCTTTTTTTTCTTACCTTGAGTCTTTCGTAAAATTGTGAGCAGACCTTTGCATCACGATCATTCTTTTTGATCGCATCTATTACAGCTGCCAGAAAATTAATATAACTGGTTTGACGGAATTTCTGAAAATCATAAATCTGCCCTGTTTTTTCAAAGGAAGATTCAGGAGTAATATCCCGGGGAGGGATGATAGAAGAGAACCCATCATAATTTGTTCCCCACTTTGCATTGAGAAGTTTTACATCATTATTATAAATGTTTTTTAAATATTGATGAAAAGCCGCGACAGCAAACCTGCCATAGCCAACCGGCTTTTGAATAAACATCATTGATTCATTAAACACCTCATACACATCTATATTCTCAATATTTTTCATCTGTTCTGACAAGGCTGACGCATAATCAGTTACCCACTTAACAACATCTGGATTCCAGATATTTAACGTACTGTGAGCACCAAGCCGATCCCTTGTTCTCCCTGCACCGTCAATCCATGTGACCTCATCGGTCTTCTTTTTTATCCAATAATTTTTAACTCCGTGGAAACCACTGTCATCAACAGTCAGTCTCAGACCGATATCATAGGGCTCAAGTGATTTTGCAAGTTCCAGATACGGTTGAAAATTATACTGGCCTTTTTCAGGATTAGCCATTGCCATGCTGTAGTTAATTGCATGGGGATGAAAGGATACAAAATCAAAACCAAATTGTTTTACCAGTGCAGGGAAATAACCATTGTCCTGAAAAAAATCCCTTTGTTTAAACGTTTGCACACCAAAATAAAGTGATTTAAAATACTTCTCAGGCAGGTCATGATTCAGCTCAAAAACTTCTTTTGTCTTGTTTTGCAGATTCTGAACTTTACTTCTAAGGCTAACGATTTGTTCCGAATATATAGAAAGTTTATCCATATTATTTAAAAAACCGTTTTTTTCTTTAATTAGAATCACCTCAAGCTCATTCAGCTGTTTTTCAATCTCACCAGTATCAATGGTTCCATATTGCTTGTGTGAATAATAGTTAAGCTTTTCAAGGGTTCTTAACTTTTCAACAAGTTCTGCATGATTGATCACAATTTTTTCATAGGATTGCATACCAGTTTTATAATCTGAATTTTTTTTTATTTTCACATGGGAGTTGGCACTTGTTTCCAAATTATCATCGTTTATCTCCAAATCACTGGCAGTTGTTTCTACGTTACCGGCACTCATTTCCAAACCACTGGCTTTTGT
>JAYEHB010000063.1:0-11245 GCA_034659375.1 Thermodesulfobacteriota bacterium | reverse complement strand
CTGCTTTGTCAGTATGTTCCCATGTAAAGTCAGGATCTTTTCTGCCAAAATGTCCGTAGGCTGAAGTCTTTCTGTAAATGGGGCGCAAAAGATCAAGTGTTTTAATTATTGCAGCCGGCCTTAAATCAAATACTTCTTTGATAATTTCAACAGCTTTTGCTTCTGGTATTTTTCCGGTTCCAAGAAAGTCAACATGAAGAGATACAGGTTCTGCTACACCTATTGCATAGGCAATCTGAATCTCACATTTCCTGGTAATTCCTGATGCAACAATATTTTTAGCTATGTATCTGCCCATGTAGGAAGCACTTCTGTCAACCTTGGAGGGATCTTTTCCTGAAAAACATCCTCCACCATGACTTCCCTGGCCTCCATAGGTGTCAACAATGATTTTTCTGCCTGTGACTCCACAGTCGCCCATGGGCCCGCCAATGACAAATTTTCCTGTTGGGTTGATAAAGAATTTTGTGTCACCATCCATCATTTCAGCAGGAATAACTTTCATAAGAACTTCTTTAATAATTTGTTCCTTGAGTTCTTCGTGGCTGATATCAGGTTTGTGCTGGGTGGATACAACAATTGCGTCCACACGTTTAGGCTCTCCGTCAATGTATTCAATTGTAACCTGGGATTTGCCGTCGGGTCTTAAAAAATCAAGAGCTCCGTTTTTTCTCACCTTTGCAAGACGCTGTGTCAGTTTGTGGGCATAAATGATAGGCATGGGCATAAGCTCGGGTGTTTCATCCGTGGCAAAACCAAACATAATGCCCTGGTCTCCTGCTCCCTGTTCCTTAAAGAGTCCGGAACCCTCATTAACACCCTGGGCAATATCTGCAGACTGCTGGTCAATACTTGTTACAACAGAGCATGTCTGCCAGTCAAAACCCATTTGTGATGAATTGTATCCAATGTCTCTAATGGTCTGCCTTACAACATCAGGAATATCCACGTAACAATCAGTGGTGATCTCACCTGCTATCATGGCAAGTCCTGTTGTTACCAGCGTCTCGCATGCAACTCTGCATTGTTTGTCTTCAGCAATTATCGCATCAAGGATGCTGTCTGATATGGCATCTGCAACCTTATCAGGATGACCTTCAGTAACAGATTCAGATGTGAAAAATATAGATCTATTTTCTGTCATGGTTTTTCCTCAATTTTTGTGTTGTATCTGATTAAATCTAATTTTTTGGAAATAAATAATATAACATGAATGAAATAATTATAAAATAGTAAACCCATAACCTGAATGTTTTTTTCTATGAAACTCCGTATAACTGCCACGGGCAGAGCTCTTTACATATCGTTCTGCCCACAACAAAGCATGAAACTACGGTTTAGTTAAACGGAGTTTCATATAACCGGCACGGCCGGAGCGTGGTATTCGCATCGGTCACAACAAACAATGAAACTCTCCTGATTATAATCATTTAAGCGGAGTTTCTTATAAAATGCCATGGGCAGCCTTGGTGGTCTAAGTCTGCACACAACAAATGATGAAAATTACACTCCTGGTTTGCCAGGACTTTCATATAAAACCGGCATGACCGGTTATCTTAAATACATTATTTTTGATTTGCAATTTTTTTGTATTGCACCCCTTGAAAATTGAGTGTGCAGGTGTTATATTTATTGTTTATCAGAGCTCTGTATGCTATTTGCCATGGAGGAGTTTTGTAAATTGACCCTATGATACTAAAAAAATTTGATCATCGAGTCTTAGTCATGATGGTTTTCGACCACTGATAATTTTTCAATCAATTTTTAATAAAAGAATTAATAAATGGCAGATAATAAAAAAATAGATTTTTGGCAGGATCACTCAAATGAATACCTTGAAATGGCTTTAACTAAAGAATTTCAGGAGCGGGTGGAAAATCCTGATGGTTATGGGAAACGCACAGGTGAATGTGGTGATACAATAGAATTTTTTTTAATGGGACATGATGGAATGCTTGATTCTGTATCCTATGATATTAACGGGTGTATAAATACAAACGCCTGTGCTAATGCAGTGGTGCATATGGCACATAGGGAGAGAACTGTTGAAAAAGCCTGGACTATTACCCATGAGGATATTGCACACTATTTAAAGAGCTTACCTTCTGATGAGGAACATTGTGCTGAACTTGCCGTTGGTGCTTTTTATCTTGCCTTGAGGGACCTTTCCAAAAATTGTAAAATAGTAATGGAGAAGTAAGTTAAGATGGAACCAATTTCATCATTTGCAGGATTAAGAAAGAACGAGAGGGAAGTGAGAAAAAATCTTATTATAGATGCTGCCATTGAACTTTTTGAAAAAAAAAGTTTCTGGGATATCAGTATGCGTGATATTGCTGCAAAAGCAGGTGCATCAGCTTCCTCAATTTACCGCTATTTTCCCAGTCGGGATGATCTGTTTATTGAAGCTTTGAAGATTGATATAAATCATATAGAGACGCTGCTCATTGAACGTATGAAGACAGGTGCCGGTGTAGATGACTTTGCCATTGCTGTTGTGGACTATTGTCTGGATAATGAGTCAACATTTCAAATGATGTGTCATTTTCTTTTGCGTGGAGATGAAACGCCGGGTGTCAGTGAAAAATTTGACAATGTACAGATATATTTTCTTAATATGTTTGAGCAGGTTATAAAAAAGGCATCAAACAAAGATAAAAAGAGTATTTCAAAACTTCATATCAGGGCGTTTTTTGCTTCTTTGGCAGGGGTTGTTATGACATCTAAAAGTTTACCAGGATATTCAGAAGATGAGAAAAGGGCGTATGTGCATAAACTCGCTCTGCTCATCATACGTGGCAACAGCTCTTTTTAAATTCTTAGGGAGTTTCCACCTCCCTTATCTATGAATTTCGTGTTATTTTGGCAAGAGAATCATAAACCCCTTTTTGGTTCCGGCTTGTCCAGGTTAGGGTCACGGAAATTAATCAATCGACACAAATGGCACAGAATTTTAACTTGTATGGGGTGCTGGCCGAATATTTACTGTTTTGTCATGGCCGTTAGAGAGATAAGAGTCTCACCAGTTTTTATATTAATCAGTTTTACTTTTTTATTTTCAATTACACCATAAGTGTAAATATTGTTCCTTGGTACTGCAAGTGAACCTGGATTTAAAAAAATAATGTTATCTTTTGTTTTAAGAGATGCAATGTGGGTGTGACCCTGGATTACTAATTGAATATCTGCAGGAATTTTAGTGGTAAAATTGTGTCCATGGTGAAGGAGTATTTTTGTACCCATGCAGTCAAAGTTCAAAGAATTTTTCTGATCTGGATAAAATGATTTTACATCACAATTGCCATAAACATAATAAAACGGGTTTTTAAGCTCAGAAAGATCTTTTTTGATCTCCCCGGGTTGAAAATCAGGGTCTTTAAGATCTCCGTATCTTGTGTCAAAAAGGTCTCCTGCAACAGCAAGGTGATCGTAAGGTCCAAGAAGTTTTTTTATTGTCATCCATGCACCAAAACTGCCATGGACATCAGCTGTAACAATAAGTTTTGCCATAAGTCTTCCTTCTGTGTGTTGTAATCTTTTTTTATGAAACTCCGCATAACTATTTAAACTCATGGAGTTTCATTCAGGTTGGAAGCCGATTCATCCTGTCCAGCTGCGTTGTAAAAACACGGCATATGTTTAATATACCTTAGTTTTTACAACGCAGATAGACAGGCGACTCAACTCCTGAAATTTGGTAATTAATTTTTGAGTGAATCCTTAGGGAGGTGGAAAAAAATAATTACCCATTTTGTTTGTCTTTTTGCCCGTCTTCTACGTTGTGATAACAGGCACATAGTTCACTATGCGCCTGTCATCACGCCTTGAAGACGCACAAAAATCCTGCACAAAATTTGGATAATTATTTTATTCCAACTCCCTTAGCATGTGCCATTGTGATAGAAGAGACTTGATAAATCAAGGAAAAATTGGAGGAATATTGGCTGATCAGAGAGAGTCTGTTTTAAAATTTGGATATTTTATTTCCAGAGATAAGCATAAAATAAGGTATGGCAGAGCTGGGACCACCAGAGGAAAGATAAAAGGTGTTGTGTTGCTTTTAAATGGCAGATCTGAGTTTATGGAAAAATATTATGAGGTTGTATCAGAACTGACTTACAGAGGGTATAATGTGTTAAGCCTTGACTGGAGGGGCCAGGGACTCTCTTATCGTGAACCTGAAAACAGGCAGAAAGGGTATGTTGAAACATATGATGATTATCTCAATGATCTTGCAATATTTTACAATGGGTTTGTAAAAACAGAGGAACTGCCTGTAACTATTCTGGCCCATTCCATGGGTGGGCATATAGCCATGAGATTTGTATTAGAAAATCAGATTGCCATAAACAGAGTCGTTCTTGTTTCCCCCATGGTAGATATTAATACCAGCCCCTTTCCATGGTTTATAGTACGATTTCTTGCAAAAAAAGCCTGTGCATCTGGATTTTCTAAAGCCTACGTCTTTGGGGGAAGCAATTACTATCCCAGTAAGACAAAATTTAAGACCAATAATTTAACCCATGATCCTGACAGATTTTTAATAGAAAAGAATCAGATTAAAAAAAATTCAGACCTTGCCCTTGGTGATGTGACATGGGGTTGGCTTATGGCAAGTTTTGAATCCATTGAAATTTTGCAAACCACCTCCTGTAAAGCAAAAATAGAGACACCCATTCTGATAATCAGTGCAGAAAAAGAGTCCATTGTCTCCACACATGCCCAGAAAATACTCTGCCAAAAGTTACAAAATTGCCAATTTGTTTCAATACCTGGAGCATTCCATGAAATACTCCATGAAACAGATGATATAAGAGAGCTGTTCTGGAACTATTTTGACCATTATTGACAGGCTGCAAAAACGATCAATATTCCCTGACAATGCGGAAACCAAGGCTGTTTCTTTTTGCAACTGGTTTATAGTAGCTTCTGTATGCACTGCGGCAGTATCTTGCACTCTGATGCCAGCCGCCGCCACGGAATATTTTGTGATTCCCTGTTTTTGACAGAGGATCAACAATATTGTTTTTATATGTGTTGGTGATAACACCAACTTTTCCTTTCCAGAAATCTCTCCATTTGCATGAATCAAGGCACCATTCCTGCACATTGCCGTGCATGTCGTAAATGCCCCACCTGTTGGGTCTTTTTGTTTTTACCGGATGGGGTCTTAAAACATCAGGAGGTTTTTTGTAGCCAGAGTTCCCACAAAACCAGCCCAATTTATTTAAAACATGATCCATGGGCTTACAGAGAAGATGGGTAATAGGGCCTCCGGCAAAGGCTGTTGTGGTTCCTGCTCTGCACGCATATTCCCATTCAGCTTCTGTGGGAAGTCTGTATTTGTCTGTTTTTTCCCATTTGTTCAACACTCTGATGAATTCCATGCACTGGTTCCATGAGACAGTATCCACAGGGCAGTTTTTTCCACAATCTGGAAAAGCTGACGGGTTAAAACCCACAAGTTTTTCCCACTGACCCTGGGTTACTTCAGTTTCCTGGATGTAAAATTTTTTTGAGATTGTAACAATGTGTCTTTTTTCATGCCATTCCCTTCCTTTTTCAGAGTCAGGACTTCCCATGGGAAAACGCCCCTGGGGAATTAAAATAAATCTCATTCCAAGTCTGTTTGTGAACACCTGATCTGCTATTGCTTTTTTTTGAAGAACAGGGCAGAGAATCATTGTCGTGGTAATTACTGCTATTGTTATTAAACCTGTAAAGAGTTTTTTCATAAAAATCCTTTTTATTCGTTATAACTGCCATGGGCAGCCCTGGTGGTCTAAGTCTGCACACAACAAATGATGAAAGTTACATTCCTGGTTTGCCAGGACTTTCATATAACCGGCATGGCCGGAGCATGGTCATTCGCATCGGCCACAACAAAGAATGAAAGTCCATGATTACAGTCGTTTGGTTGGAGTTTCATATAAACCGCATGGCCGGAGCATGGTTACATTACCATATTAGCCTGTTTAGAGACAATACTCTAATTGTTTTTTTAATTGAAGCTTGATAAATCCAGGTAAAGTGATATTAAAAGTAAGGTATCTATATTTTACATGAAATTAGTGCCTGGCGAAAACCTTGTGGTTGGACTAAATGTAAATATTCGGGTTAGTAACTCAACTTTCTGGATTGTGCATATCAAGGCCTGGACGCTGCGTCCGATAGGGTTTTGAGACTTTAACCGGTAAAATTAAGGCCAGAAAGTTGAATAATTGATAAAAACAGGAGATATAAAGTGGTTAAACAAAATTTAAGTAAACAGAATAAAGAGAAGGTCTCTTCTGGTGCTGCCGGTGAAAGAGAGGGAGCGTCATTGCTAAAAAAAAGTGAGCTTTCATTGATTTTTCTTGGAGCCGGTCTTCTTACCCTGATTGTTTTTTTTATTTTTTTCAGTTCCTCTGATGATAAAAATACCGGGACTTCCCAGATGAGTGAGAATGTACAAACCCTTGAAAAGCGAATTATAAACCTTGAAGAGATCCTGGATAATCAGGGCCTTGAGGCTGAACATTTATCTGATAAAAAGGATCAGTATCCCTTGCTTGCTTCATATAAGGATAGAGTAGAAAAAGTTGAGGTTGCACTGTCGGTAAAATTTGACAGCGTTACAGAGAGACTGGATCTTCTTGAAAAAAAAATATCATATCTTTTAGAAAGTGTGAAAACAGCTGCCATGGAAATAAAGAGAGTAAAAAAGATTTCTCTTAAAAAGCGTAGTGTTGATACAAAAAAAAAGACTCCTAAAAAAACAGAAACAAGCAGCAAAAAGACATCAATATTCTATACTGTTAAAAAGGGGGATACTCTTTACAGTATCAGCAAAAAATATAAAATAACAGTTGCTAAGCTGAAAACAATGAATAAACTGACAGAAAAATCAAAACTTTACCCTGGAGATAATCTAATTGTGAAATAGTTATTACTGATATCAATGTTCCAGGAGTCCGGCTATTACCACGCAATTTAAATTTGGATACAAAAGTTGGTGTTTTTCATAACTATTTTACCTTTTTTTATGCCAGGCATGGGCGTTATTAATAAAAGCTTTTACCTTTGCGAGATCTTTTTTCCCGGGATAAATTTCTACGCCAGAGCTTACATCCACTGCATCCGGGTTGGCTGATCTTATTGCTTTTTCAACATTGTCCGGGTCAAGGCCTCCTGCCAGAAGCAGAGTCTGATCGGCTGTTATCTCTTTTGCCATCTCCCAGTCCCATGTTTCAGCATTGCCTCCGGGAAGCACTCCTTTGCCGTACTCCACAACAAAGGCAGATACGTCCTTGTACAGGAGTGCATCATGCATGTACGGCTTTTTTCCGGCAAAAAGAGCTTTTATGACAATAAGACCGGTTCCTGCAAGTTTTTTTACAAGATCAGGACTTTCATTTCCATGGAGTTGAACAGCCTTAAGTGAGCATTTATTGACCCTTTCCATGATAAAATCATAGTTTTCATTGACAAATACACCTGTGGTAATAACACCCACTGGCAATTTTTCACATATCTTTGCAGCACTCTCTTTAGAAACATATCGAGGGCTTTTTTTGTAAAAGACAAGACCAATGGCATCAGCCCCGAGTTTTACGCATTGTTCTGCTTCATAAGGGTCTGTAATTCCGCAGATCTTAACTGCCGGTATATTATTTTTCTTTTTTATTTCCATGCCCCTTTTATCCTTAGGTTCTGGCTTGTCCTGGTCAGGTTTTTAATAAATTCTTCTGTATCAGATGCCCGTACAATGCTTTCCCCCACAAGAAAGTTGAAAAAGCATGAATTCAATCCCTTTTTGATATCCTCTTGTGAGGATATACCGCTGGCTGCAACAGGGATCTGGTCTTTAAGAAAAAAAGGGGCAGCTCTTTTTGAAACCAGAAGATCAGTTTTAAGAGTTTCAAGGTTTCTATTGTTGATGCCAATTATTTTTGCATTGCAAAACACTGTTTTTTCCAATTCCCATTCTGAATGGATTTCCACAAGGGGTTCCATATTCATCTCCCTTGCAAGGCTGATATAGTCCTTTAACTGATCTTGTGAGAGTATGGAGGCTATGAGCAGAATCGAATCTGCTCCAGCAGCCCTTGCCTCATAGATCTGATAGGATGATATTGTGAAATCCTTTCTCAGGATAGGGAGATTTGTAGCCTTTCTGACTTTTTTTAGATCATCTAAACAGCCCTTAAAATAATGTTTTTCTGTTAAAACCGAGATGGCACATGCACCGCCCTTTGTATATTTTTCAGCAAAAATAGCAGGATCAATGTCAATTTTTATATCTCCCTTTGATGGAGAAGCTTTTTTGATTTCAGCTATTATTCCTACATTGCCCGGTTTTGATTGTTCCAAAGCCTTTTGAAAATTTTGCCCTTGTTCTCGTAATTCAGCATCTTTTCGAAGAGATTCTATGGAAATATCAATTTTGTTCTGTGCCACATCTTTTTTTTTTAATTCAACAACCTCTTTTATAAAACCTGCCAGAGCCATATTAACCATTCTCCTGTGTGAACTCTATAAGTTCTTTTAGTTTTGCCATGGCTTTCCCTGAATCAATTGATTCTTCTGCCATTTTTATACCTTTAGCAATGGTTTCTGCTGCATCTGCTGCAACAAGAGCAACTGATGTGTTTAAGAGAACAATATTTCTTCTGGCTCCTTTTTCTCCATTCAGTACAGATTCTGTTATCTTTGCATTTGTTTTAACATCTCCACCTTTAAGCTCTTCAGGTTCGGCATACTCGTCAAAAAAATCAAGAGGGTCAATGTCATAGGATTTTACCATGCCGTTATTTAATTCAGACACCCTTGTTCCAGCACAAACCGTTATTTCATCCATTCCATCATGGCCGTGAACCACAAAAGCCCTTTTTGTTCCAAGGAGTTTTAAGGCCCTTGCAAACATCTCTGTAAGTTCCGGTGCAAATACTCCCAAAAGCTGATATTGTGCAGCAGCAGGATTAGTAAGCGGTCCCAGCATATTGAAAATGCTTCTTATGCCAACCTCTTTTCTTGCTTTTGCAGCATACTTCATGGCACCATGAAATTTTGGTGCAAAGAGAAATCCTATGCCAATATCATTTACAGCTTCTTCAACAATTTCAGGATCTGTATCAAGATTGACCCCTAAATATTCAAGAACATCTGCACTGCCGCATTTGCTTGTAATGCTTCTGTTGCCGTGCTTGGCAACTGTTACTCCACATCCTGCAACTGCAAATGCTGTGGTTGTGGAGATATTAAAAGAGTTGGATGAATCACCGCCTGTTCCACAGGTGTCCACAATTTTCTTTGAAAGAGTCTGTATGCGGCTGGCTTTTCTCCTCATGGCCTGTGCAGCTCCTGCAAGTTCCTCAAAGGTTTCACCCTTTACAGCCAGGGCTGCCATAAAGGCTCCTATCTGGGCATCTGTAATATTACCGGAAAATATATCAGAGATCATGGATGCCATGCTCTCCTGGTCAAGGTCATTTTTTTTAATGATTTTATTAAGATTTTCTGTGAAGTTTTTTTTCATTTTTTATATAAAACTCCTTTTAACTATTATGTCGGTTTATATGAAAGTCCTTTTAAACGACTGTAATCATAGACTTTCATTTTTTGTTGTGGCCGATGCGGTAACCATGCTCCGGCCATGCCGGTTATATGAAAGTCCTGGCAAACCAGGAGTGTAACTTTCATCATTTGTTGTGTGCAGACTTAGACCACCAGGACTGCCCATGGCAGTTATATTCCTTTTACAAAATTTCTTATCAGTCTCTTTCCAATTGTTGTCATTATGGATTCAGGGTGAAACTGCACTCCCTGGGTTGGATGCTTTTTGTGGCAAATACCCATGATCTCGTTGTCATCTGTTCTTGCTGTGACGTTAAGGCAGTCTGGAAGATCCTTTTCAGAAACTGCCAGGGAATGATATCTCATGGCCTGAAACGGTTTTTTTATTCCCTTGAATATGTTTTCTTCATCTCCTGTAACCATGGAGGTTTTGCCGTGCATTATCCTTTTTGCATGGATGATTTTTCCTCCAAAACTTTCTGCTATGGTCTGGTGGCCAAGGCATACTCCAAGAATGGGAAGCAGTCCTGAAAAATTTTTCACAACATCCATTGAAATCCCTGCATCAACAGGTCTTCCAGGGCCTGGTGAAATTACAAAAGCATCAGGGTTAAGAACTTTAAGCTCCTGTATGTCTGTTCTATTGTTTCTGAAAACCTTTACCTCTGCTCCTGCCTGCATTATATAGTGGACAAGGTTAAAGGTGAATGAATCATAATTGTCAATTACTGCTATCAGCACGTTTCACCTCCTTATTTCTTCTGATATGGCAAGCTTTAATGCCTGTTCCACGCTTTTTGCCTTGTTTATACACTCATTAAGTTCGCTTTCAGGATCTGAATCTGCAACAATGCCTGCACCGGCCTGAACTGTCATTTTTCCATTTTCAATGGATGCTGTTCTTATGGTTATTGCAAGATCCATGTTACCGGAAAAGGATATATAGCCTGCAGCCCCTCCATACACTCCTCTGGGGTTTTTTTCCAGATCAGATATTATCTCCATGGCTCTGATTTTTGGAGCACCGGAAAGTGTGCCTGCCGGAAATGTTGCTTTTAGAAGATCCCATGCATCAAGCTCTTGTTTCATATCACATGTTATGTTGGAAACAAGGTGCATTACATGGGAATATCGTTCAATGAACATCATCTCTGTTACCTGTACCGTACCGGTCTCTGCAACTCTGCCAAGATCGTTTCTGCCAAGATCCACCAGCATGAGGTGTTCAGCCCGCTCTTTTTCATCATTGAGCAGTTCATCTGCGAGTTTTCTGTCTTCCTGTTCGGTTTTTCCTCTTTTCCTTGTTCCTGCAATGGGTCTTAACGTTGCTGTCTGGTTTTCAAGACGTACCATGGTTTCAGGTGATGAACCTGCAATTGTGATCTCTTCAAAATTCATGAAAAACATATACGGCGAAGGATTTATGTATCTCTGGGCCCTGTACAGCATAACAGGATTTTTGGGTGCTGTGCATGAAAATGCCTGGGAATATACAGCCTGGATAATATCACCTTCAATAATATGATTTTTTATTTTTTCAACACCTTTAATATAATCTCCAGCCTTGATTTCAGATGCTATAATTGATTTAGTGTGAGAAAATTTATTCTCTTTATTCTCTTTATTCTCTTTATTCTCTTTAGGCAATGTCTGGTCTATGTTTTCTATGGGGGATGTCTGATCGATTCTG
>JAYEHB010000062.1:0-2600 GCA_034659375.1 Thermodesulfobacteriota bacterium | reverse complement strand
GTGTCTCAAAATCTATAAGCGTAAGAATTTCCTTTGGGATACAATTTGTAAAAAGCCCAACAGCATTGCTTTTGGTTGACAAACTAAATTTAATGTATTTATCATGGGGACTCTGTATTTTCTTCATTATTTATTCCTGAAATTTTATTCATTTCTAAAAATAATATCTTTCATATTTTATATAAAAGTCCGTCCAAGCGACTGCAATGATAGACTTTCTAAATTTGTTGTGGCCAATGCGGTAACCATGCTCCGGCCATGCCGGTTATATTAATAACAGCATACAAAAAAAAGCTAACAGTGTAAAGTGTTTTTGAGGCAATCTATAAAGATGCCCAAAAAAAGAAAAAAAAAGGCAGAGTCATTGCCAGCAATTTCCGGACGGGTCATAACTATTTGATATTATTAGCTTGTCAGAAATGAGTTTTCGTAAACTCTAAAACTGAAAATTTAATAATTTCAATGAGTTAAGCTACTTTTAACAGGGAATAGCTGAGTCATTGCTGACACTGCCTTTGCGATTGGATTAAAATTTATTGTAAGCGTTTACAGGGCACTGCTGCTGTGTTTGAAGTACATGAGTACGTCTGCCTGCCCGCCGCCTTGCATCTGTTGCACACTGAAAACGCTTACAATCAGGCAAAGTGACTGTGAACGGGCAAAGGGGTCAAGTCTGCTCTTAACTCTTTTCTGTTTTAATTTTATTGTACAATCATATCTATCCCAATAAGAATAGAATATCCTGATGCATGGTATCATGTGGTGATACCATGCATCAGGCACTCAAAAAAAATTTTTTCTGACAAGCAGGATTACCATTGTTTTGTTGAACTGCTAAAAGAGACTTCGGAGATGTGAGGCATAAGTTTTTGTATTTGTGATTAAAGAGTCAAAAGCAGACTTGACCCCATTCCATGAGGGTCAATCATTGTCCAGCTATTGGCAAAAGCTTGATATTTAATTTTACTCTGACCCCATTTATCCCAAAAACTATTTAAGCTTTCATTGACTTGCATTGCCCTAATAGTAAGAGCCTTATGTAGATCACTGTCAATTCTTAGTTGAAATTTTCCAGAAAATTTCTTTGTAGCAATACTTGATGGTAAAGGAATATTGTCCTCTTCATAAATTTCAACCCATTCTTCAAGAATTTGGCATAATTCATGATAAACTCCTTCTTCATTTTCACCATGGCAGCATTGACCAATCCAGCCAGGTATTGAACCAACATAACATTGATCCTCATCCGACCATTCAACGATTTTTAAATAGTGGTCTTTTTTGTTCATTTTTTAGACCTCTTTATTTTTATTTCAAGTTCTTTTTCTTGATAATGTTTTGCATCGCTTCCAAGTTTACCAGAAATTGTAATAACAATTCCTTTGGGGTGAATAAAATTTCGGCTGGAGCGTTTGGTTCGGCAATTATTTTCCGCCATGATGCATGTCTATAGATCAAGAAAACGGCTGGCCGGAACATTAAAAATTACAGAAAGTTTTTTGGCAGTAGCGAAGCTGATAGAACGTTTGCCACGCTCCATATTAGAAACAATCTGTCGAAGAACATTTCCCAATTTTTTTCCAAGTTGCTCTTGGGTTAACTGATGGTTTTTGCGGTAAATACGCATAGCATCACCAGGAGTAGTTATCTCTGTTATCTCTTTGTACCAATCGCTCTCGGTTACCTCGACGTATTCCTCATCTCCTTCGTAAATTTTAAGTTCACCACCATACTCACTCCTGAGCATTTCAAGAATACGGAACGGAATCTCTCCTTGAATATGGATACTAGTACGGGGCGTTTTCACGTGTGCCTGCATAATACACCTCTATCTCTATGGGTCCTTCTTCCATGCACCAACACGCCACCCATTTTCTTGATAGATGGCAATGATATTCAGTGGCAGAAAGCTTGCTATAGTTAAGCCAATTGTGAGCCACTGGGCCTTTTTCCTTCAAATCATCTACCAATAATTTCATTTTTTTCTGAACATTCACAGGTAATTTTCTGATCCCTTTCAGAACCTTTCTTTTGATGATAACTCGGTAATTCATATTTTCTTTGTAATCATTTTTTGACTACAATGCAAGTATTTTTTTGGTATTTTTACAGGCCGAACGACTGAGTTCACCTGCATTTTGGAGCGGATCGGAAAAATGTCAGGTGCAACGATTTGTTATAGTGCTATTTCTTCATCAGGTGGATGGTCCCCAGTAGAATAAAGAATTTTTCGTAAATTTACCAATCCATCTCTGTTGAATTTCAAAGTTTCTATTGTCACACGACCTATTGGAGTCATGCCAATAATCAAAGAAAAATCATCACTCCATTTGAAATGATCTACCCATCTTTGTCTTCTTGGGTTAAAAAGTGATGAGATTTTACCAGTTACCGAATCATATTCTTCAGTTTTATTGTACTTATGAGCATTACAACCTTGACAAGCATATGCAAGATTATTTTTTACTGTTTTACCCCCTTTGCTTCGGGGAATAATATGCTCTACTGAGAAGGACTGCATTGCAAATTTTTCCTGAGAGCGACAATACTCGCAACAGTTTTTGGCTTGTTCAGCGACAGATTTTCTTTTTTCGAGAGTA
>JAYEHB010000061.1:0-2603 GCA_034659375.1 Thermodesulfobacteriota bacterium | reverse complement strand
TTTTGTTCTGCTTTCAGACAAGAGCACTGCCAAAACGATTCAATTGTTCAAGATTCTTTCGTATAACCTCAAACAGATCATTATAAATTTTTGACTGCCCATACTTTTTTTCATGTTTCGCAAGCAATGGGGCATAAGCTTTTGTCACAGCTTGAAACATTTCATTCATCAAAGAAAAAAGTTTTTGTGGCCGGATATTGATATCCCGGGCAAATTTTTTGAACGAATGTTCTTTGACCCGGTCAAGTCTGAATGTTTGGCCGATGGCCATGGCAAATTTATTGTCCAGGGGGTAAACCTGCGTGGAGAGCAGATCATAAAATGGTGCGAATTTTAAATTTGGTTCATGGATGATAGAAAAATTTTTTCCGTGTGCATCATGATTCCCAATCAAATAGTTAAATGTCATTATATTTGCAAAATTACTCCTTACATCCACCCCCTGATCAGAAAGAAATTCATCTGCCAACTCTCTGCATTGTAAAAAACCCGGCCCACCTGTTTCCTGATATTTTCTATCTGCCGGCAACCCCATGGCTTGACAAAAATCTTCCTGATGAATGCGTATAACCGGCATGGCCGGAACATGGTCATTCTCATCGGCCACAACAAACTTAGAAAGTCTATGATTACAGTTAGTTGGACGGGTTTTCATATAAGCATGCCTGGTGGTCTTTTCCCTGTCATACCGATTGACAACAAACAATTCATGATTGCCGATTTTCATCAATTTTGAATCAGGTACCACCAACCCTGCATGTCGCGCCAGTTCCATACAAAAGGCCTCGTTCCTTGGGATATCCGGAAAACCAGCATTAGCAGGTTTAATAATATGGGTGGTTGCCGAACCTGAAGTAACAGGCAGATAAAACTGATCATTTTCAATATAAACAGGTAATTTATCCTGAACACCGGCAATAGATAGTCTGGCTTTTTTCATTTCGGGAAACAGTGTATATTTTCCAGAACTACCCATGATTTTATCCAGAGCCTCCATCAATTCGGTGTTGATACACTGATATTGTCCAGGGGCAAAATCCATCTTGCTTTTTTCATGAATAATTGAAAGAGCACCGGCACAATCTTCCCCAAAATTTTCAAGAAAGGCAAAAGTATCTTTTTTGTCAAAACGGCGATTGAATGCCAGAATAGTTCGTGCATTATTTTCCGGAAGCAGATTTTCAAAAAAAGCTGTGCTGATTGCCGGGGAGTATTTTTTTTCTCTACATGGAAGAGAAAGAGAAATAGGCCTTTCAACATGAGTGAGCCAATCCTGAGAATACTGGAAGAACACCCTTCCTTTTGTATGTCGTTCCAATGTTCCAACCAGTTGTTCATCCCATATAATCAAAAGTCTATTTTTGTTCTTCATTTTCACTCCTTCAGGATAGAGGCTCTGGAGTTAAGTAAATCAGAAGACCTAAAGCCCTGGCTAAATCGAAAACTTTATAAAAAACCGGCAAGAAAAACACTTCAAGTGCCCGACAACTCAAAATGCGGTGTCCTGTGAACGCTTACCCAAAAATCTGACAAATCTCTTTTAACAGAGGCTGCACCTTATCCTTATGTTCAGGTGGCACCATGAGAACTGTTGCCTTGTGATTTCTGATTATATTTCCCTTTGTAATCTTTTTTCTTTTTTCAAAAGAATCAGTCTTTAAATCGTGCAAAAGAATCATATCCGTAAAATTACCTGAAAACCCGTCTGCATCCAGATGCTCTATATACTGCAGAAAAATACTATTAATAGTCAGTGCTAACGACGACATCTCTGCAAAGCCTGAATGCGTACATCTTTTTTCAGAAACAAGGCTTCGGCATCCAAAGGGCCTTGCATTATATACCGCACAGATATCATCTTTCAATAAAGGACATTGCCCCCATAAAGGGTCATTCTCCTCTTCTGGAGGCTCTTTTCCATCCATGCAGATCTGTGCAAACCTGTTTAAAGTCACCTTGGGGTGATACCTTTTGTCAGAAATATTTGCTCTAATCTGATCACGCAATTTTTCTTTGCAACTGGGGTCCAGAGAATTAAGCAGATATGCTCTTTCAAGAGTCGTCATGGTTACGTTACAGGTACAGCACGATGAACATCCTTTACAACAGGCCACTTCAATACTTTCAATATATTGATCATAGAGATCATATAATTTTTCCAGCATATCAATTTTTAAAGCTTGTTTTATCATTTTTCTCCATAACTGCCACGGGCAGACCTGATCTTTCACCTCAGTTTCCCCATAAAATCACAGATTTTGATACACTAAAGGGCAGAAACCAAAGTAAATATAAAGTAAATATTCGGATTACAAACCAAAATACAAAACTCTTATGACTACAGTCTATTGGACGGATTTTCATATAACCGGCACGGCCGGAGCGTGGTTTCCGCATCGGCCACAACAAATTTAGAAAGTCTATCATTGCAGTCGCTTGGACGGATTTTCATATAAAAAATCTTGTATTTGACATTTCTGGTCACTTTTATCATAATCAGTATATAACAAAAAGAAATTTTTACCCTGATTTTAAAAATTACGACTAAAAAAAGGATCGGATCAAATGAACAGCAAAGTATATTTTACCGATTTTAAGGCAAA
>JAYEHB010000060.1:0-2607 GCA_034659375.1 Thermodesulfobacteriota bacterium | reverse complement strand
GCTAACTCCAACATGATAGAACATGCTGATGTACTATCGACAATGGCTGATCTTAGAACCAAACCCCCGAATATGGCTTACATCCCCTACCCTGAAGGGATAGGGGTTTTACGCCATCCTTATAAATACAAGCGGAGGTATCTTTATGAAAACTGCAATCTCAATACCTGACAAACTATTTGCAGCCGCTGATCAATATGCAAAAAACCACGGTTTTTCCAGAAGTAATCTTTATGCGAAGGCAGTTGCCCAATTCCTTGAGAAACACCCAACTGATCACATTACAAAACGATTAAACAAGGTCTATGCCAATCAAAGCTCAAAATTAAATAAAACTCTTTCTTCCATGCAGTTTAATTCAATCGAAAAAGAAGAATGGTAATGTACCGTACCCAGGGCAAATTTACATTTTTTTCAAAATCTGATTAGCTGCGGTTAAGAGGGGATCCCAAACAGGACCAAAGGGTGGTGCATAGGCAAAATCACACTGGGAAAAAGCCTCAATGGTCATTTTATTGTGCAAAGCTACTGCAGGGGCATTTATCCTCTGGGCAACACCTTCCTTTCCAATCATCTGTACCCCAAGAAGCCTGCCTGTTTTTCTATCTCCCACCATACTGACATAAATCGTGGTGGAACCTGGATGACCATGGGCTCTGGATCTGGTTTTTACTGTTTTCTCCAGGGGATCAAAACCCTCCTTAAGAGCCTCTTTCATATTAAGCCCTGTGCGGGCCACTTCCAGAGAAAAAACCTTGAAAACAGATGTGCCTGCAACTCCGGCAAGAGATGTTTTTGTTCCACAGATATTATCAGCAACAGCCCAGCCGGCCCTGTTGGCTCTCAAGGCCAGGGGAATCCAGCATTTTTTGCCTGTTACCACATGAATTGCATCGGCACAGTCCCCTGCTGCATAGATATTTTTATCCGAGGTTCTCAATCTGCTGTCAACGGAGATTGACCTGGATATCCCAAGTTCAAGACCTGCATCCGCTGCAATGTTACTGCAGGGATTCACCCCCGAGGCAACAATCACCATATCAGTTTCAAGCTTAAAACCATCGCACAAAACCTGAAGCCGGTTACTTTGAGATTCAATCCCCTTAACTGCCGCACCCTGATGGAGAGTGACCCTATTTTCTTCCACCTCTTTCAATATGACCCCGGCAAGCTCAGGAACCATCCAGGGAAGAAACACCGGCCTGGGCTTTACCATATCAATCTCAATTGAGAGAGCACTCAACGCCTCACACATTTCAAGACCTATATATCCCATGCCCAGGATAACAGCCTTTTTTACATTTTGGGATTTAATAAAAGATTTTATCCTTTTACCATGGGCAAGGCTCTTTAAAGGCATTACTCCCGGCAGATAAAATCCAGGCAGAGAGGGTATTGCCGGGGAAGCTCCCGTGGCTATAAGAAGAGCATCATAGGAAAAAGAAAATTCCTTATTATCCAGAGAGACACCCATAACCTTTTTCCCAACACGATCAATGGCTTCAACCCTGTGACCTGTGAGCAGGTTAATGTTGTTTTTTTCAATAAAAACTTCTGCTTTTCTCACCACAAGCTCATCCATGTCTCTTTCAGGAGCAGCAATATTATAGGGCATGCCGCAAGCACTGTAGGAAACATCCATTGTCTGTTCTAAAACAATCACCTCAAGATGAGGATTTTTTCTCTTTGCCCTGCTTGCAGCACTCATTCCTGCTGCATCACCACCTATTATCACAAATCTCATATTATCTCCTTGCTAATTGCCAGACACGCATCTACAATATCACCATCATACCTGATTTTCCTGTATCTCTTAATCTCGTTCAACGCAGCATCCAGACCAAGAGCCGGCCGATAGGGTCTGTGAGCTGATATGGCTTCAACAACATCTGCCACGCCAATTATCCGTGCTTCCAACAGGATTGAATTCCTTTTCAGACCATGGGGATATCCTGAGCCATCAATCCTTTCATGATGCTGAAGCACTATCTGGGCAACTGGATACTGAAAAGGTATAGATTTAAGGATATCATGCCCTTTTTCAGCATGGCTTTTTATCACCTCAAACTCCAGTTTTGAGAGTTTTCCAGGTTTTGTCAAAAATTCGGCAGGAACATATATTTTCCCAACATCATGGAGCATTGCAGATATATGTATGGATTCAACTCTTTCCCCGGAAAGCTGCATTTTTTGAGCAATTTTTTCAGCAATCACGGCAACACGATGCTGGTGTCCCGCAGTATAGGGATCACGTATTTCAACAACCTCTGCCATGGCATTAATACTGCCTGCCAAAATTTTGCGAATTTGATGTTCAGACTCCTTAAGACTGGAAATATCTTTAAAGGATTCAATCATCCCCATGACTTTTCCACGGGTATCCCTCAGGGGAGTTGCAGTGAGAAGCATGGGAAAAGGATTGCCCCTGTGATCTCTTTTGATCACTTCAGCTTCCACCATTTCCCCATTTTTTATTACTCTGTCAAAGGGACAATCCTCTGTTCTGCACATGTCTCCCTTTAAAAAAGAGCTGCACCTCTGCCCTGTCACATCATCACTGCCAAGGTTAAGAAAAGCAAGATATGCCCTGTTGATCCTTAAAATCTT
>JAYEHB010000059.1:0-2612 GCA_034659375.1 Thermodesulfobacteriota bacterium | reverse complement strand
GGCTGATTGACTGGCTTATGATGCTGCCTGAAGACTTAACAAAACGGTTCACTGAAGACCTTATCAGGTATGAGGAGGAGAAAAAAATGCCACATATAATGAGTGCAGAAAGAATTGGCATGGAGAAAGGCATGCTCACAGAAGCGAGAGAAAATGTTTTAGAAGCCCTGGATGCAAGATTCAGCAAGGACGTCCCACAAGATGTTTATAAAAAAGTACAGGCCTTGAACAACAGGATTCTGCTGAAAAAACTTCACAAGTCTGCTATTCTAAGCGAGGACATTGACAGCTTCAAAAAAACACTCCAGGAAATCCCCCCGGAGCAAGAGCAGGAACAATAACAGACTGACCCTATCCCGGAATGCGGATTTGACAATTCATAACCCCATACTATTGTTGACGGCATTTGCAGGCGGTTATCTTGTACCCGCTGGCAGTGCCGTCATCACCTGCTGATCAACAATCCGATAAAACCAGTAAAGTCCCGCCATACAAGTGATCAGTTCTTAAACACCCCCTTTCCCCTCAAAATGACCCTTCTAAGCCACTAAGCCATTTCCCAGGGGAAAAGACTCGTTATCACTGTCACTCAAAGCAAAGGGGTCAAGTCTGCTCTTGACTCTTATAAGCAAAGGGGTCAAGTCTGCTCTTGACTCTTATTGATTAATATTTGCTGTCAGTGCCTGAATATTTTTATCAATCCAGGTTCTTTTTGAATTCGTTCCTCTACCCTGCCAATAATACATTTCACTGACTGTAGGTCACTGGTTCAGTTGGATAGGTGATTCAATTATATCAATAGGTTACAGCGATTTAGAACAAATGGTATAATTAACATAGGTATTTGTTATAACAGCCATAATTGCTAATCTTCGTTTTTTTTACCTCTTCAGCTAAACCAGTGCCTATAGATGTCCTTGAATGACCTGATACATAAAGTTACTGCCCGCACGGTTAAGTTCCGCTGAAAGCATGAATAAAATCAGCATCAAGTCATGCTGGGACTACTATAATTTCAGCCACTTTTAAAATTTGTTGTGATAAAAAAATTGAGTTAGGCTGAAATCGCCTTTAAATCAACAGACTCATATCTGCCACCTCAAAAAAAAAATAAATTTTTCCCTTGACAAACCATAACAACTATGAGTAACTACTTTTCATAACACTATCAGAACAGTTGTCACGCATAATGAACAAAACCAAAAAGGCAATTATGACTGAACCGAAAAAATACTTTTTTATAAGCTCCCTTGCAAAGGGTCTTGATGTTCTTGAACTCCTTGCTGAAAAAGGGGAATCCAGTGTAAGCGATGTTGCAAAAACCCTTGGCCACAACCGCACAGGAAGCCATCGCCTCCTTGCAACGTTAAAAGAGCTTGGGTATGTTGAGCAGAACCTGAACAACAAGTATCACTTAACGTTTAAGATGCTGGAACTTGGCATGAAGCTTTCCAACCGCCTTGGCATAAGAACCCTGGCCCTGCCCTACATGGAACAACTCTCCACTGCCTTTGGAGAGACAATCAACCTGGGTGTCAGGGACGGTTTTAACATCCTTCACCTTGAAAAGATTGACAGTACTGAAATTCTGCGCATGGATTCTCCAATCGGTTCAACTGCCCCTGTTTATTGTTCAGCACTGGGAAAAGCCATTACAGCTTTTATGCCCGGCGGACTCCTTGCCTCTTTTCTCTCTGAAATTAAGATTACGCCCCATGGACCTAACTGCGTCTCTTCTGCTAAAGAGCTTGAAACAGAACTTGCTAAAGTAAAGAATCAGGGATTTGCCATGGACGATGAAGAACTTGCATCAGGACTGAGATGTGTGGCAGCCCCGGTTTTTGACCATGCAGGTGCAGTAAGGTACTCAATAAGCGTTTCCGGCCCTGCCATGCGTTTAACAAAGGAAAGGGTACAGCAAATCCAGAAAAAACTGAAAAACAGCTGCCATGAACTTTCAAAGCAGTTAAAACAGCTGAACCAATAACTGTTGTCTTACATATAAAAAAGAAGTTAAGGAGATATTTATGAAAAAGAAATTGGCACGATTTGATTTACAAAAGATGAAAACAAACCAGGAAAAAGCTGCCTGGATTACATCCTATGACTACTGGACTGCAAATTTTGCAGAAAAAGCCGGTGTGGACATGATTCTGGTTGGGGATTCCCTTGGCATGTGCATATACGGTTATGAAGGCACTGTTCCTGTTACCATGGATCAGTGTATTTACCACAGTGAAGCTGTCAGAAGGGGTGCTTCCAACACGTTTATAATCGGGGACATGCCTTTTCTTTCATACCAGGTATCCATTGAAAAGGCTGTGGAAAATGCCGGACGGTTTCACAAGGAGGCAGGTGTGGATGCCATCAAACTTGAAGGCGGCAAAAGAGTCTGCCCCCAGATAAAGGCTATTACTGACGGCGGCATGCTGGTCATGGGCCATATTGGTCTTACCCCCCAGAGCTCAGGTCAGCTGGGCGGGTTTAAAGCCCAGGGCAGAACTGCTGAAGCTGCTGCAGAACTCATTGACGATGCAAAGGCAATAGAAACCGCAGGGGCTTTTGCCTTGCTTGTGGAAGCTGTACCGCCTGAAGTCTGCAAAATCATAAAA
>JAYEHB010000058.1:0-2616 GCA_034659375.1 Thermodesulfobacteriota bacterium | reverse complement strand
AACGCTTATGGTTTTACAGGGAAAAGGACTGAAGTTTACTGCTAAAAAATTTCTTAAGGAATAATCAATTTTCATATTCCTCCTTAAAGGTGAATATTGATCACATGATTTTGGAGGAATGACAAATGAAGACACATATAACAAAGCTCTTTAACATCAAGCATCCAATCATTCAAGGTATTATGGCTGATGCCCCCAAAAGCCTTGCTGCATCCTTATCCCTGGAAGCGGATAGCAGAATGAATATGGAAACCTGCTTTATTGCAGCCAAGGAGGATCATGCACATGAAAAAGGATAGTCCATAATTGGTAGTGATAAATCAAATGCCAGCCACTGGTATTAAAACAATTGCAACCAACATATCACTACTTGTTCAGCACTACCTGAAAAAGTAAAGCAAGCCATCCTCCTTGCTGCAAAGGAGATTGATACCCGTCTTGTTATCTGGCAGGAGACAAAAAAATGAAAATAACACCAAAACTTTTGAAATTAGGTTTAAATATGTATGTTCCCTATATTGGAGCAGGGATAAAAGTAAAACATATTTCTAAGGACTGGCGAAAGACCCATGTATCTATGAAGTTAAGATGGTTTAATAAGAATATTATGAAAACCCATTTCGGTGGGAGTCTGTATGCAATGGTTGATCCTCACCTTATGCTAATGCTTATGCAGGTTTTAGGAAAGGATTACCAGGTTTGGGACAAATCTGCTGATATTGATTTTGTAAAACCTGGAAAAGGAACCGTTCAATCAATTTTATATATATCTGATGACGATCTTTCAAAGATAAAATTTAATACAAATGAAGGTAAAAAATATTTCCACAGATTTAATGTGGAAATATTGGACAGCCAAGGTGATTTGATAGCGAATGTAAAAAAAATTTTATATATAAAAAAGAAACAACTTGCATGATATCCACACAGGCTCATGAGCGGAAAAAAATAATTTATTTTTACTCGATCTCGAAAATGGGGTCAGGCTTGACCCCTCACAGGTATTAAAAAACTTGATCATCGAGTTTTACAGTTTTCTGTAAAAAAATTGGCATATTTTTTGAAGTAAAGAGCTGTTCATCTTTTTCATCATCCAGGTTTCGGCAATGCGCTTGCTTAAAAAGCCCATGCCAGGGAATGAATGTGCTAAAAACAAAATACTGTGCAGTCGGATTTTCTTCTGAATTATAAGTGCCCATTCATTTATCATCTCTCCTGAGCCCTCACCAACAATACTTACACCAAAAACCCTGCCAAAATAGTTTGTAAAAACTTTAACATAGCCAACACTGACATTTTCAGCAATTGCAGCACCGTAATCCTCATATTTTACAATATGCGTCTCATACTTAATTCCTTTTTTCTTGATATCGTCTTCTCTCATCCCAACATATGAGACCTGGGGTTCTGTAAAAACTGTCCATGGAATAACATAATTTTTATATTGAAATCCTGCAAAAGGACTTACAGCATTCATAATTGCAAACATGCCCTGGTGCATTGCAGCATGGGAAAGCATAATTCCGCCATTGCAGTCTCCCACAGCATAAATATGTTTTACAGATGTTCTGTATTTTCCATCAACTTCAATGGTTCGTTTATTGTATTGAACACCGGCATTATCAAGATTCAGTGTATCAAGTTCAATTTTTCTTCCCGCAGCCACCAGTATTTTTTCAGATTTAATAAAAATCCCATCCTCTGTCTGCAAAGAGACTTCACTACCTTCTTTTTTTACGCTTATTATTTTTTTTGAATTAAAAACGTCAATGCCTGCTTTTTTGAAAACATCTTCAAGCAGCTCACCTGCTTCTCTGTCACCGGTGGGAATAAGAAAATCATCCATCTGTACAATGGAACACCTGCAACCAAGCCGGGTAAAGGCCTGGGCCATTTCACAACCTATGGCACCACCGCCAAGTATTGTCATGCTTTCAGGGATTCTGGTCAGGCTAAATATGTTTTTATTAGTCAAAATATCTATATTTGAAATGCCGTGAATGGGCGGCACCATAGGCTCAGTACCGGTTGCAATGAATATCCTCTGAGCAGAGACAGATCTTTTTCCAACCATGACAGTGTGTGAATCAACAAAACTTGCAGAGCCTTCATCAATAATAAGCTCCACTTTCTCAAACATCTTTAATGTCTTTTTATCACCAATATAGTCAATATAATCATTTATCTTTGAAAACGGGCTTTTCATGCCGGGCATATCTCCATTGGCTAAACCCATCTCTTTAAGTTTTAATGCCGAATGTCGTAATTTGGCAATTCTCAGCAGAGACTTGCTGGGAATACAGCCGATGTTCATACATTCCCCACCAATTTTATTTTTTTCAATGGCACAAACCTTCAGCCCCATTTCAGCCCCCATTATAGAAACAGCCATCCCTGCAGGACCTAACCCAATGCAAATTAAATCAAAATCATATTTCATATTTCTTTTCTCCTTGAATTCTATTAAAATTTAGTGGTTGAATTGTAAATATTTGTGATCCTAGCTGGCTGACTCTGTACCAATTTTTTCAACTATTCCGAAATCTCCCAGGATTAAATACATACAGGGAATTGCCAGTAACACCAGCAGGGTACTTGCCATTAAGCCAAAGGTCG
>JAYEHB010000057.1:0-11339 GCA_034659375.1 Thermodesulfobacteriota bacterium | reverse complement strand
AGCGGGCATATGTTTTTCAAGGACAGATACTTTGGTTTTGATGATGCACTTTATGCCACATGCAGACTTTTGGAAATTATTGCAGATACTAAGAAAACAGTTTCAGAGCTTTTGTCAGATCTGCCAGAGACATATACAACACCTGAGATAAGGGTTGATTGTGCTGATGATGATAAATTTGAGGTTGTAAGACAAATTACAGAGCTGTTTAAAAAGAAACAGGATGTAATTGATATAGATGGAATGCGGGCTTTATACGATGATGGCTGGGGACTTGTAAGGGCTTCTAATACGCAGCCCGCCTTGGTCCTTCGATTTGAGGCATTAACAGAAAAAAGGCTTGAAGAGATTCAAAATGAGGTGGATGCAGCCTTAAAAGAAATTCTCAAAAACATTTAAGGTAAACGCTTACAATTCGGTGAATTGACAGTGAATAGTTACCAATTAAGGAATTTGAATAGTAAAAATATGGAGTTATCAGAACAACAGCAAAAGGCTGTAAATCATACTGGTTCCCCTGCTCTGGTTGTTGCCGGGGCAGGGTCGGGCAAGACAAGAACACTTACTGCAAAGATTCTGCATTTAATTGAATCCGGCCATGATCCAAAAAAAATTCTTGCAATAACATTTACAAACAAGGCGGCTGAGGAGATGAAATCCCGTCTTTATAAACTCACAGGCATGGGGTATTCCTCTTTTCCATGGGTTCGTACATACCATTCCGCCTCTCTTTTGATATTTAAGGAGCATTGTCATCTTTTGGGATATTCCCCTCCCATACAGATCTGCTCACCATACCATCAGAAAAAGATGATCACAGAGATTCTGGTGGAAGGTAATTTTGAAAAAAAGCAGGCAGGAAATCTGGTTTCTTCAATATCCAGGGCAAAAAATTCAGGGACACCGGAAAAATTCATTGATAAGCGTCCCCGCATGGGTATTATCAAAATTATTGATATATTTAAACAATATGAGAAAAAACTCTTTGCTGCAAACAGTGTTGATTTTGATAATATTCTTCTTAAAACCCGTGATATTTTAAGGGATCACAAGGAAGTAAGGGATTTTTACAAAGAGTTTTTTACCAATATTCTTGTGGATGAATACCAGGATACCAATAACCTCCAGGACGAACTTACAAGATTGCTTTTGGGTGATCATGGTAATCTTTTTTGTGTCGGGGACGACTGGCAGGCTGTCTATGGATTCAGGGGCAGCAATATAAGTCATTTTCTTGATTTTCCCAAAAAATATGAAAATTCAAAAATATTCCGGCTGGAGCAGAATTACAGATCTGCAGATGAGATTGTCCAGGCCGCCAATGGATTGATCGATTTTAACCGTGACAAAATGGAGAAAAAATGTTTTTCCAAAAAAAGGGGCGGCATAGTTGAAATCCATGAATTTTTCACCGAAGCTGAAGAGGCACAATGGGTGGCAATGCGTCTTAAGGCATTAAACAGCCATGGAGATGGGATTGCCTATGATAAAATAGCTGTTGTTTATCGAACAAAGTTCTGCTCCCTGGCATTTGAAAAAATATTCAGGACATTCAGGATACCTTACAGACTTCTGGGCTCCCAGGGTTTTTTTGAAAGAGCGGAGATACTTGATATTAACGCGTATTTGAGTGCCGCACTTTTTCCAGGAGATGATGTCTCCTTTGCAAGGGTTATAAATACTCCCAAAAGGGGTATTGGCCCTGCCATGGTTAAAAAAATAGGAAATCTTAAAACAGACGGGGTAAGCCTTCAGGATGCCGCAAGAATAATGGTAAAGGAGAGAGTTCTAACCAGTAAAGTACATGACAACTTAACAAAGCTTTTTGAACTTCTGGATTTTATAAAAGATCTCACTCCCGATGCAGCCATTGACAGGATAATTTCTGAAACCAATTATTATGAATATTTGAAAAACAAGGTAAAGGGCGAAGCAGAATTTATCTCCAAAAAAGAGAATATTGAGCAGTTAAGATTTACAGCAAAGGAAAAGGGTGATATTTTTGAGTACCTTGAAGAGGCTGCTCTTATAAGGGAAGACAAAGACGAAGATGAAGAGAACGGAGTAGCTCTTTTAACCATACATTCAGCCAAAGGTCTTGAGTTTGATACTGTGTTTGTTGTTGGATGTGAGGAAAAACTGTTTCCCCACTGGCGCTCCATTGATGCAGGAGAAAAAGCTCTTCAGGAGGAGAGAAGGCTCATGTATGTTGCCATGACAAGGGCGGAAAGATTTCTCTATCTTTCCCATGCAAGTTATAGAAAAGGACAGTTTGCAGTAAAGAGCAGATTTATTGATCACATAGAGGAGTGTCTGGATTAGAAATGATACAGTATGCATTTATCTGATGAAATATTTGAAAGATTCCACGCCGGGGCATATCAGGCATGATTGATGAAAGTTACACTCCTGGTTTGCCAGGACTTTCATATAAACTGCCACGGGCAGACCTGATCGTTCTACTTCGGTTTGCCCGCAAAATCAAAGACTTTGATAAAGAGTAAACTACCGCTACCCTAAAGGGATATACAGGAGGTGGCAATTCCTCCCATACCCTAAAGGGATATGGGTTTCCTTGCCACAAAATTTATGAAATTAAAAAAATATTAAATGGCTGTTAAAACATATAAAAACAGCAGTTTTATTCCATCTTCCCATGGTGGTATATTTGCAATCCTTTTTTTTACCATTTTTGTAATAGTTACCGGTGTTGGAATGGTGGTGCCTCTTCTTCCTGTTTATGCCCATGACCTGGGTGCAGGAGGACTCTATGTGGGAATGATTTTTGGTGCTTTTGCCCTTTCAAGAACGATTTTTCTGCCATACTTTGGAAAGCTTTCAGATAAAAAAGGAAGAAAGCCTTTTATTGTGGCAGGCCTTGCCGGGTATGCCCTTGTTTCTGTCGCTTTTATTGTCTTTCCAACCATCAATTCCCTGATTATTATCAGATTTATCCAGGGAATTGCTTCTGCCATGATCATGCCTGTGGTCCAGGCCTATGTGGGTGAAATTACACAAAAGGGAAAAGAGGGTTATTCCATGGGGCTTTTTAACATGTCCATGTTTGGAAGCCTCAGCCTTGGGCCCCTCCTGGGAGGTGTGATAAAAGATGCTCTATCCATGGACTGGACATTTGTCTGCATGGGAGTTCTTTCGGTGGCAGGTCTGCTGTTAGCTGTTTTTTTTCTTCCTCCGGTATCAAAAGAGGTTCTTAAAACCAAAGAGCGTCTCTCTTTTTCCTTTAGTTCCATTATCAAAGACAGGGATCTGTTTGCCATTTTTGCATTCAGATTTGGATATACATCCTGCATAGGAGTGATCTGGTGTTTTCTTCCTCTGTTTGCAGATATTGAATTTTCACTTTCAGGAACTTCAACCGGATTCCTTGTCATGCTTGGTGTCTTTGTCAGCGGTATTCTTCATCTCCCCATGGGGTATTTCGCAGACAGATTTAACAAGAGCATAATGGTGGGTGTTGGTGGTTCAGTCTGTATCCTTGGTATGTTTATGCTCACAACCTCTGATTCCTATGGTGATCTTATTGCAGCAGTATCTGTTTTTGGTCTTGGCGGTGGAATTTCCATGCCTGCCATAATGGCCATGGCTGTGATTAAAGGTAATGAAACCGGGGCAATGGCCCTGGTGATGTCAATTGTTACTGTTGCCCACAGTTTTGGAATGATGACCGGTGCAATGGTGGCAGGGCTTGCAATGGACTATTTTGAATTACATTTTGCATTTCCCTGCGGCATGGTCATCATGGCATTGTCAACGCTTTTGTTCATGTTTACTAATCGTCGTTGGCAGACATAATGTATTTTCCGGCTCTTGATTCTTGGTAGTAGAGTTCATACTTACCACTTTTTTTAAGTTTTTGAAGTCCCTGGTTAAAAAGCTTTAGATTTGTTCTGTTTGTTTTAATTTTTTTTGAAAAAATTAAGGCGTAGTGAGAAATTCTCAGTGCTTTTGCATGATGGGTAACACTGTCTGCTTCATCCTTAGAAAAATATTTCTGCAATAAAAAATAACCCACTTCCCGGTTTAAAGGAAGAACTTCAACATTGCCATGTATGAGAAGATTCATCACATCCAACTCTGCAGGTTTATAATAGATTTTTAGTGTTCCTTTTTTTTCAGCCTGTTTAATCTCCTTACTGTAGATGTTTCCAAGAACTCCACCAATTCGGTAATCCCGTAAATCTTCAACACTGTTCCAGGTAAAATCCACATTCCTGGGATAGAAAAAAACAAACTCGCCTTTGGCTACAGTTTCAGAATAATAAAAATCTTTTTCCAGAACAGCAAATTTTGCCCAGACACTGCATGCATCAAAGTTACCATTTTTTGTAAGCAGCTTGCTTCTTTTCCAGGGGAAAAAAGTGAATTTTACTTTAATATTTTCCAGTTCAAAGGCTTCTTTAATGATACGGGTAACCACACCCTGATGCTTCAAGCTTTTTGAAATATAAGGGGGCCATTCTCCAGTTGTTATTGTGACAATATTCTTAGACAGGCATGGCCGGGTAAAAATATAAAAAATGATTACCAAAAAAAATATGATGTTTTTTTTTAATCTCACATTAACCTCAATAGGGTTGTTTACCAGTATGTTGTTAAGAAAGGATATGGTAAGGGTTCACTCAAAAATAAATTTACATTTTATCCTGAAAGCCTGACCCCGCCTTTAAGCGGCCGAATATAGAACCAAGCCCTAATCGATTAAAGAATTAATACTCGGTTCATAAAAAACAGTTAAAGTATTGTTCAGATATATACAAATTTGTCAAGAATAAAAAAAAAGGGGGGGGGGCAAGTCTGCTCCTGAAAGCACGACCCCGCCTTTAAGTGGCCAAATATCGAACCAGGCCCAAAAGTGTGACACCATAAAAAATGGAATTGTTAAAAAAAATAAATTATTCCTTTTTTTTCTTTTATGATACCCTCGTGTTTATGAGTACTTTTATGATACCCTCGTGTTCATGAGTAAAAGATAGTAAGGGTTCACAGAGTATAGATCTGCCCTGGGTTGCTTTTGGGCAGGAATATTCAATATATTGTCAACAGGTTCACAGAGTATATAGCTACTCTGGGTTGTCGGGCAATTGAAACATATGAATACGTATGGCCCCCCTGCCTTGCATCTGCAGCATCCTGTGAACTCTTACAGTTCAGCGGATTACATGTGCTTGGCAGCAATACTGCCAGAGAACGGTTGCGAATAATGATAAGAAGTCGGTCAACAACCCCTGAGCTAAAGACTCATGGGTTGTCTTACCGATTTTTTATAACCGGCATGGCCGGAGCATGATTACCGCATCGGCCACAACAAAGTTAAAAAGTCTATCATTGCAGTCGCTTGGACGGACTTTCATATAACTGCCATGGGCAGCCTTGGTGGTTTAAGTCTGCACACAACAAATGATGAAAGTACACTCCTGGTTTGCCAAGACTTTCATATAAAAATAAGGCAGGTATATAATTATGACAGGCTATTTAAGTCTAAGATCAAAGCTTTTTTATATTTTCACGGCTATGGCTGCAATTACAGTGGCAGGCGGGATAATAATGCTCTGGTACACATATAAAATTGACAATATGCTTGTTACCATGGTGCAGAAAGAGATTGTTCTATACAAGGCAGCCCAGGAGATGGAGCTTGCCCTTGCAAACCAGAAAGGTTTTTTAACCTATTATTTTGTTGACGGCAATGGCAAATGGCTGAATTCTCTTGGAAAGTATCGTGAAGTGTTTAGAAAGAGCCTTGATACTGCATCTTCTCTGCAACTTAATGAACAGCAGCAAAGGGATATTGCCAGGATATCTGCTGAATATGAAAAATATATTGTGGCAAAGGATCAGATCATTGAAAAGTACAGGCACAGTATCAAAAATGAGAATGTCTCAATCATGCATGAAAAGCAGAGAGGTCTCTTTTTTAACCTGCTGAAACTCTGCAGGAATTTCAGCCTGAATCAGTGGCTGGAAATGCAGGAGACTGAACATCTCAATAATGTACGTTCTAAAAATCTCAGGATGGTGACATGCGGTGCTGTCTTTTTTTTCATGATTTTATGTGCTCTGCTTCTTTTTATTCTTTACAAACAGATACTTGAGCCTATTCGGGAATTTGCCATAGAGACAGGCAGCTCTCCTAAAGACAGCTCTAAAGATGAAGTGGTCTCCTTAGGGCTCTCACTTAAGGGCATGATGAAGGATTTTGATGATACCCATGATGAACTGGCCAAAAGCCGCAAGGATCTTGTCCAGGCTGAAAGAATGGCAATGGTGGGAGAGATGGCAGCAGGTGTGGCCCATACAATCAGAAACCCGTTTACCTCCATTAAGATGAGAATGTTCTCCCTGAGCCGATCCCTTGATCTTACGGAGATACAAAATGAGGATCTCCAGGTTATTTCAGATGAAATTATCAGGATAGATAAAATTGTACAGAGTTTCCTTGAATTTTCAAGACCCCCGAAACTCAGCATGAAACAGTGTAATATCAGCACAATCATCAGTGCTGTATTCACCCTGCTGGAATACAGATTAAAAGAGTATAATGTGGAGGTTTTCTATGATGCTCAACCTGATCTGCCCGATGTTGAGGCTGACCCTGACAGAATCAAGGAGGCCCTGGTAAATCTTATTACAAACGCCTGTGAAGCCATGGAACCAGGAGGGAAAATAGTTGTTTCCGAGACCAGGGAGTATCACAGGGATGCCAGAGAGGTTGTGTTAATCAGCATAGTGGACAGTGGGCCAGGGATTCCTGGAAATATTATGAAAAAAATCACAAATCCGTTTTTTACCACCAAGGAAGAGGGTTCTGGACTTGGTTTGAGTATTGTGGCAAGGATTGTAAAGGAGCATAATGGAATTTTTTCAGTCTCTCCTGCTCCTGGAAATGGTGCAAAATTTATAATCCAACTGCCTGTTAAGAGGATCAACAAGGATTAAACAATGAGTCTTATATTGATAATTGACGATGATAAGCAGTTGAGCTTAAGTTTTACAAAAATTCTTACCCAGGATGGCTATGAAACTGCTGCTGCCTATTCAGGTCAAAAAGGAATTGACAAGACAGCCGAGATAAAACCGGATCTTGTCATACTTGACATACGTCTTCCTGACATGAATGGAATTGATGTTTTTAGTGTTATTCATGATGCATTTCCAAAGCTTCCTGTGATAATCATCACAGCCTTTGGTACAACAGAGACTGCAATTGGAGCCATTAAAAACGGGGCATATGATTATATATACAAGCCCTTTGATATACCTGAAATGCTCACCCTGATTAAAAAAGCACTTGAGGCAGGCCGCTGTATGTCTTCTCCTGTGAGTGTCAACCCCGGCTCTGCAGGTATGGAGTTCAGTAATGGTGAAGCCCTTGTGGGTACCAGCAGTCAGATGCTTGATGTCTACAAGGCCATTGGAAGGGTTGCATCAACCGATGCCACTGTCCTTGTAAGGGGGGAATCCGGCACTGGAAAAGAGCTTGCTGCAAGGGCAGTGTATCATCATTCTCTGAGATCTGAAAAACCGTTTATCATTATAAATTGTGTGGCGATTCCTGAAACTCTTTTGGAGAGCGAATTGTTTGGATATGAAAAAGGAGCATTTACCGGAGCTGCACACAGGCGGGTGGGGAAAATAGAACAGGCAAAAGGCGGCACTGTTTTTTTAGATGAGATAGGTGATATGCCCCTGGCGCTCCAGTCAAAATTTTTAAGACTTCTCCAGGAGAACAGTATTGAAAGACTCGGAGGAAAAGAGTCAATTTCTGTGGATGTAAGAATCATTGCTGCAACAAACCGGGATCTTGAAAAGGCGGTGGCTGATGGAACCTTTAGAGAAGATCTATATTACCGGCTCCAGGTGGTAACCATAACAATGCCTCCATTACGGGACCATCGGAAAGATATTAAAATTTTATCTGAGTATCTTCTGACAAGGCTGGCAAATGATATGGATATGATTAACCCTGGAATATCTGCCGACGCAGTGACGCTGATAATGCAGTACGACTGGCCGGGAAATATCAGGCAGCTCTCCAATGTTTTGAAAAAAGCATTGATATTTAACAGGGGAGCACCATTGCAAACTGATGAAATCACAATTTTTGAGCTGAATAAAAACAGCATAATCGATGAAAAGGGCGGCTCTGTTTCCGGTGGTATTCAAAAATGGATACGCACCTGCCTTAGATCAGAAACAACGGAAAACGTTTTTGATTCCTGCATTGATCATGTTGCATCTCTTTTAATAAAAGAATCCCTGGATTTTACCCAGGGCAACCGCTCCAAGGCAGCAAAACTTCTGGGAATGTCCAGACCAACATTCCACGCAAAAATTGAAAAATACGACATCAGAATAGGTTCCAACAACGCCAAAGGGGGTCAAGTCTAACCCAGACACCAGACACCCCAGAGCAATATATCAAGAAGCATGCGGCATTTGAATGGTGTATAAACAGTTTCCTAAATGAACCAAGGAATGTTGCGATCAATTCATGTGCTATGGACTATAGTATGATAGGCAGTTCCCAATTTTTTTTGTGCTATGTTTTTTTTACATTGTGTAAAGCTTGCTGACACATTGGCTTTGCCTCTTCGACCTATTTTTCGTTGTGGCCGGAGTCGAAGATGCGAAGCCACCAGATGAGTATGCTCAAGACCATGCCGGCTACTGGGACGAAGATGCGATGTAACCTGCGGTAATAACTGAATTTGGCTCTACCTCTCCGACCTGGCAGATGCGGTGCCCTGTGAACGCATACCTTCTTTTTTTTGTGGCAGACTGGCATAGTAGTTGCTGTTAAGAAGATTAAAGATAAAGGTTGTATATTAACCATAACGGTTGAGACCCGTGGTCAAAGATGTGGAACCATCAGGAGTGGCTTTTTCGTTATTGACTCCATTATTCACAGAGGAGGACATTTTATGATAGTAAAAAAATGGATGAGCAGACCGGTTATTTCCATTGAAAGCGATGCTTCTTTGCTTGAGGCATCAAAGTTATTTCGGCAAAAGATAATCTCCATGCTTCCTGTCATGAACAAGGGGAAATTGTCAGGTGTAGTGACAGATGGGGATATCAAAAAAGCTTCTCCATCAGAGGCAACCACCCTTGATATTTATGAACTTATGCATATGGTCGGAAAAATTAAAATAAAGACAATTATGAGCACACCGGTGGTAACTGTCTCTTCTGACTGTACCGTTGATGAGGCTGCACGAATAATGCTGAGTAAAGATATCTCAGGCATGCCTGTGGTTGACCAAAAGAGCAATATGGTGGGGATTATTACTAAAAGTGATGTTTTCAGATGCCTTGTATCTTTTACAGGAGTTGCACATAAAGGACAGATCTTTGCCTTTAGGATACAGGACAGACCTGGAATTATAAAGCACCTCACAGAGATTATAAGAAATCGTAATGGCAGATTGAGCAGCATCCTCACTTCCTATGATGATGTTGACAAAGGCTTTAGAAAGGTCTTTATCTATGTTTTTGGTATTAAGCCCACAGAATTTAACAGTCTTGTGGTGGAACTTAATGACGCTGCAAAACTGCTCTATGCTGCTGATCAGACCCAGGATATGAGACGGATATATTAATGATCAAAATTTAACAGAGTCGTTACTTATGGAGGTTTAGCATGAAAAAAATAGACAAAATATTGGTTTGTGTTGATTTTTCGGAATATTCCAATGCAAATATTGGATATGCAGTTGAACTGTCAGGAAATTCCAATGCTGAGATTTTACTTTGTAATGTGATCAATCAAAGGGATCTCTATGGTGTGGAAATGGTAAGCAAATATTATCCTGAAAGAATATCCACTGAGAAATATATTAAAAAGACCATTCAGGAGCGTAGTGATAAACTCAAGCACATAATAAAAAATGATTTTCCTTCCATGAAGTCATGCATGAGTATTCATATAAGTACTGGAGTACCTTTTGAAGAGATTCTGAAAACAGCAGAAAAAGAGAATGCAGATTTAATTGTTATGGGCAACAAAGGCAGAGGCAATCTTTCAAGAACTTTGTTTGGCAGTGCTGCTGAAAAAGTGTTCAGGCATTCATCAATACCTGTTGTCAGCGTCAGAAGCAGAGATAAATTCACACGAAACAGAGGGGATTCTGATCACGATGTGCCATGGAAAATTCAGGTTGTTTGATTATTATGGGGATTTTTATAGAAACTTTGCATAACTATTTAAACTCATGAATTATTGTGATTAGGCTCAGAGAAAAGGAGGCTTTTATGAAAAAAATAGGTAAATTACTGGTTGCCATTGATCTTTCCATCTATTCTCAATCAGTTTTGGAGTATGCTGTTGCTGCAGCAGATAGAACAAAAGCAGAAATAGTGATCGTAAATGTTCTTAACAGCCGGGATATAGAGGCTGTAAAAAAAGCATTTGATGCAGAACGTCCCGAAGGATTCTCAGTGGTTAAATATCAGCAGAGTGAGCTTGGCAGACGTACAAGAAAAATCAATAATCTTATTAAAGAGTGTGGTATAGAAGAGATGTCAATAGAGATTCGCTTTAGGGAAGGGACACCCTTTAAAGAGATTTTAAAGGCCGTTAATGAGGAAAAGGCTGATTTTCTGGTTATGGGGCATAAAGGAAGAACCAATCTTCCTGGTTTTTTATTTGGAACCGCAGCAGAGAAGCTGTTCAGGCATTGTCCTGTGCCTGTATTGAGTTTAAGAGAGCACACCACCAGATAAAAATTTAGTAAGCGTTCACAGGGTATCCAATTTGAGATTACAATTTGGTGAGTTAACTGTGAACACTTACAATTTTATAATCGCCATGGGAGAGCCTGATCCCTGGCAATTATAACTCAAGCAGTTGAGGGAAGTGGAGTTTGTTTGATCATATTTTATGTGATTGCAATTTCTATTATTGTTTCTTTTAACGGTTCAATACTACAGGCATTTTTTTCCACAAAATATACATTGTCATCCTTTAGCATGTCGTTAAAAAATTCTTTATATGTATGAATAATAACCGGCACAGGAGGAAGTCTGTCCTGAACCTCCTTAAACAGAGATTGTTCAAAAAGAGCAGGTATTTCCGGATCAAGAATAACCATATCCAATTGATTTGCTCCGTAAATATATTTTTCAGCTTCTATTGTGTTTTTAGCAGTATACACAACACACCCTTCTTTTTTGAATTCTCTTGTCAAAAAATCCCGTACATTGTGATTAAGATCTGTCACCAGTATATGTAATGTTTTAATCATTTTTCCATTTTTGTTGTGGCAAGTTATTTTGCCATGATTGTTTTTATATGAAAGTCCTGTCAAAACAGGAGTGTA
>JAYEHB010000056.1:0-2626 GCA_034659375.1 Thermodesulfobacteriota bacterium | reverse complement strand
CAATTGAAAATTGAAAATTGAAAATTGAAAATTATGAATTATGAATTATGAATTATGAATTATGAATTATGAATTATGAATTATCAATTATCAATTATCAATTATCAATTATCAATTATCAATTATCAATTATCAATTATCAATTAATTGTTAAGCCTGACCCCTGGGACTTAGCATTTTCGATCCCCTTTAATTCCACCACCAAATTTAAACAGGATACCCGAATATTTACTTTTTTATATATAAAATTTGGTTTCTGCCCTTTAGGGTATGCCGGTTATATAGCAGCTGCAACCTTTGCTGCAGCATCCTTGAGGTCTTTGGCATTTGTCAGATTAAGACCCGAATCAGCAAGAATCCTTTTCCCTTCTTCAACGTTGGTCCCTTCCATGCGCACAACAACGGGAATATTTATGCCTGTTTTTTCCGCAGCCTTTACAACACCCTCTGCAAAAACATCACACCTTAAAATACCGCCAAATATATTTATAAGAACAGCTTTTACCTTTTCATCTTTTAAAATAATTCTCAAGGCATTTTCAACCTGCTCAGCCGAGGCTCCGCCCCCAACATCCATGAAATTGGCAGGTTCAGCACCGGCGTTTTTTATTATATCCATGGTTGCCATGGCAAGACCTGCACCATTGACAATATTGCCCACATTGCCATCCAGATTGATATAATTAAGATTAAATTTTGAAGCCTCAACCTCCATTGGATCTTCTTCATCAAGATCTCTTAATTCCAGCAGATCCTTATGTCTGAACATGGTATTGGAATCTATATCAACCTTGGCATCCAGAGCAATAACCTGATCATCAGATGTTAGAATAAGCGGATTGATCTCAACCAGAGAACCGTCAATTGCAACAAACATAGTATAAAGCTGCTTCAGCATAATGGAAAACTGCTTCATGGCTGCCATGGGAATGCCTAAGCCAAAAGCTGCTTCCCTTAAATGGTAACCCTGAATTCCACAAAGGGGATCAATAGAAACTTTTATAATTTTTTCAGGGGTATCTGCAGCAACGGCTTCGATATCCATGCCCCCCTCCTGGCTTGCCATGATAACAATCTTTGCTGTAGCCCTGTCCACCAGAAGACTCAAATAAAGCTCTTTTTTAATATCCTGGCCAGCCTCCACCAAAAGTTTTTTTACCTCTTTTCCCCCAGGACCGGTCTGGTGGGTAACAAGGGTCATTCCAAGTATCTCATCAGCCAGTGCTGACACTTCAGCTTCTGAAGAGGCAAGCTTTACTCCACCGCCTTTACCACGCCCGCCGGCATGGATCTGGGCCTTGACCACAACAGGATATCCTCCAAGCCCCCGGGCTGCATCAACAGCCTCTTCTACGGAAAAGGCCACTCTGCCTTCAGGGACTGGAACATCATATTTTCTAAAAAGCTCCTTTGCCTGATATTCATGTATCTTCATAAATTCTCCCCATAACTTCAATTAACAATTTTACTGTTCATTGACAAAAGTTCCTCAGCTGCTGCCGAGGGTGACATAAGCTCTTTTTCAACCCTTGCTGCAATTCCAGGAACTGTTGCCGCAATACGGCTGTTCTCTTTAAATCGTGCTTTAAGCCCGTCATAAACCAATGTCCACATCCACTCCAAAGCCTGTTTTCTGCGCCTTTGATCAAACTCACCTGTCTGCTTCATCTTTTTTCTATGCTCAAGCACTGTCTCCCACACATTATCTGTTCCATTTTTAAGAACAGAACTGCAGCAAAGAACAGGAGGCCGCCAGCTAGGTGAGTCCGGCGAGACCATATGCATGGCAATCTCAAACTCCTGCCTTGCCTTTTTTGCCCTTTTTAAATTATCTCCGTCAGCCTTGTTAATGGCAAGAGCATCAGCAACCTCAAGAACCCCTTTTTTTATGCCCTGGAGTTCATCTCCTGCCCCTGCTATCATAAGAGCCAGGAAAAAATCCACCATAAATGCCACATTTGTCTCAGACTGGCCTACACCAACAGTCTCCACAAACACAATATCATACCCTGCAGCTTCACACACCAGCATTATTTCACGGGTCTTTGCAGCCACACCGCCCAGGGTCTCTCCCGAGGGTGACGGCCTGATAAAGGTATTTTTATGACAGGCAAGCTTTTCCATACGGGTTTTATCGCCAAGAATACTGCCCCCGCTCCTTCTGGATGATGGATCCACTGCAAGTACAGCAATTTTATGCCCCTTGTCTGCAAGGGAAAGCCCCAGGTTCTCAACAAAGGTACTCTTTCCAACACCCGGGACTCCTGTTATGCCGAGTCGTATAGATTTTCCTGTGTGGGGAAGAATTCCTTCCATCACCTTTGCAGCAATTTTTCTGTGCCTGGGCAGAGAGCTTTCCAGCAGGGTAATGGTCTTTGCAATTATACGCCGTTTACCCTTAAGAACACCTCTAATATAAAATTCCGAATCAATAATATCCATAATTAACACTTCAAATTTAATGGTGAATGATAAATGGTGAATGATAAAACTAATTCATAATTCATAATTCATAATTCATAATTGTTAACTATTCATGCTCCAATGGCATTAAGAGTTCTGTTGGCTGAATCTGTAACAACAGTTCCCGGCCCAAAGATATCAACTGCACCTGCATC
Organism: Thermodesulfobacteriota bacterium; assembly: GCA_034659375.1. Taxonomy (GTDB): domain Bacteria; phylum Desulfobacterota; class Desulfobacteria; order Desulfobacterales; family Desulfobacteraceae; genus DATFJZ01. The sequence continues at coordinate 8 of JAYEHB010000056.1, read as the reverse complement.
CTTCAGCA
>JAYEHB010000055.1:0-2628 GCA_034659375.1 Thermodesulfobacteriota bacterium | reverse complement strand
AGTTTGCCTTTACTAACGGACTGAAGGTAATTGAGCTTTAGGTCTACATTTACAAGGCCAGCGTCCTCAGATAGCCTGAGAAATGCAGCCCAAAAAGTTGCTGTGTCAATCAAAGTAGCTATTACCCCTCCATGAACAATGCCAAAAGGCTGCAAGTGATAATCTTTCAAAATTAGTGCAATATTCGCCCCATCTATTTCAATATGGTCCAATGTCATGGCCATATGTTTTGGATAGGGGCTTTTTTTTACAACAGTTTTTAGCTCTTTGATATATTCTGGGTTTACTATATCCATCACATCTCCAATTCTGATAATTTCACTCGTATAGGTTTAAATTGTATACAAGTTATAATGTAAAAATTTTTTATTTTCAACATATTTTTTTCAACAATGATCTTAAAATTAATCCTTCTTCTTTGGTTAAATTTGATAAAAAAGCTTTATTTTCATTTTCAACAATATTTTTAATCTGGTTAACTGTTTTGTGTCCTTGTTGAGTCAGACAAACAAGGATTGCCCTTCTATCATTGGGATTATTGCGTCTTTCAAGCAAACCAATTTTTGCCAGGCGATCTATCAATCCAGTCAGCGTGGCACTATCAAATTCAATTTTTTCTCCCAGATACTTTGAAGTGACCTGATCTTCTTCCAATAAAAAAAGGAGTACCAGGGCCTGGGCCGAAGTAAGGCCGAATTTGGCTACTTTTTTATGCCAATAACGAGCACCAGACCTGCCAGCTCTGGATAATTGAAAAAAAATACAATCTTGTGTTTCCATAACCTTGTTCTTCTTTAGTTTTTATGAAACTCCTTACAACGTACTGCAATCGCATGACTTTCATTCTTTGGTTTCTGCCCTTTAGGGTTTTGTGGCCGGTAGCAGGTAATCATGCTCCGGCCATGCCGGTTTATATGAAAGCCATTACAAGCGACTGTAATCATAGACTTTCATTGTTTGTTGTGGCCGATACAATAACCATGCTCCGGCCATGCCGGTTATATTTAACTTGTATACAATTTAAATATACACATATCTTGAATCTGTCAAGATAAATTACAAAGTCCAATCGAGAAAGCAAAAAAAATAATGTAGAGTTAAGGGATGCGGAAAAAATATCACCAAGGACTATTGTTTTTGGATTTACATGCCAATTTTTAGGGAATCTTGGCATCCTTCATATGACCCCAAAAGTACTTTACAGTCTTTTGGGAAAAAACCCATGAAAATGGAGAATGTTATCAGAAAGTGTAAAGTACTTTTGAAGGTTGCCGGAATCTTTTCAAAAAAAGTGTAATTTACTTTTGGTCTATTTTGAATGATGCTCGCTATCTTTAATTCTTTTCCCATGGGTGTAGATATTGAATCGGTTGTTCCTTGCAAAGCCCACCATGGTCACCCCTGATTTCTCTGCAAGTTTAATTGCAGAGAAGGTCGGTGCAGCATTGGAGATGACAACGGGAATGCCGGTTCTAATTATTTTGCCAATGATTTCAATGGAGATTCTGCAGCTTACCGTTGCAATTTTGTCTGAAGTATCAATCTCTTTTAAAAGAATATCTCCGGCCAGTTTGTCAAGGGCGTTATGCCTTCCGATATCTTCATAATATAACAGAACCTTTGACGGATCACAAAGTGCTGCACTGTGTACGGCACCTGTCTCATGGAACAGCTCGGATTTTTCCCTGTGCATTTGAAGCAGGGAGAGTACCTGATCATAAGTGATGCCAAAGGCTTTGCCTGTTCCGGTTGAGACAGACTCTCTCTCTGCCTGTAAAAGTATTCCGCCGGATGAACCTTTGATGTGAGATCCCTTTTTAAATTGGTTTAACCTTTCAATTGCACGGTCATTTAATGTTATATGGCATTGTTTTTTTTCTTTTATAACTTTAATTGCTTGAAGATCTGTTTTTTTGTGAATAATTCCCTGGGTAAATAAAAAACCTGCTGCCAAAGCTCTTGTGTGGGTCATTAACAAAACCATCTGAAAGGTTCTGGTTTTGTTAATCAATATCTCAAGGATCTCTTCATCAATGATTTTTTCTTGTATCACTGTTTTTTTGTTATCTTTTATCCTTGTAATATTAATCTGTTTGATAAATTTTTTTTTGTCCATTCCCTGTTCCTGTTAAAATCATTCATTGCTTTAAATTTCTTTTTGGGTTTGGTTCTAACGTCGGCCATATATCCTGATTGCAGGAACAACGAAGGCCTGACCCCACCATCACATATACCACAAAGTGGGTGTTGTCAATGCAGGTTTAGGCTACTCACTTAAGGCGGGATATTTTCAAAGATTTTTATGTGGATAATTAGCTTTAGATCCTCTAAATCTCAGGCTGCCAAGACATTTGATTTTAAAGGCTTGTCCCGCCTTAAGTGGGTAGCCCAGGTTTATATGAAAGTCCTGTCAAACCAGGAGTAGGGGCAACCCCCTGTGGTTGCCCTTCATCATTTGTTGTGTGCAGACTTAGACCACCAAGGCTGCCCATGGCAGTTATATAACTCAACTTTCTGACCTTAATTTTACCGGTTAAAGTCTCAAAACCATATCGGGGTCAGGCTTTTGTTATTTGTGTCGTTATCAAACAGTGAAGATAATTAACCAAAAAGTCAAGATAATGACAA
>JAYEHB010000054.1:0-2629 GCA_034659375.1 Thermodesulfobacteriota bacterium | reverse complement strand
GATTTACAATTTTAAACCATAATGCCTCAAATGCACAGCGTTTGAGGTCATAGTGCATGCTTTTGCTGGGTTTTTGATTACGCAAATTCAATACGCAAACGTTTACCTATGGCATGGGCAGCATGTTCTAATGTCTGAAGGGTAATAGAAGTATTTTCAGGGTCAAGAAGTCTATCCAACGCAGATCGGCTTGTTTTCATTTTGTTTGCCATAGCCACTTTTGACATGTTTTGTGATTTCATTAGTTCAGTAACTTGATATGCAATGACGCGTTTAATGGCGATAGACTCTGTTTCAGCTAATAAGCCTTCTCCTTCAAGAAAATCATCAAAGCTACTTCCAATATGTTTATTCATTTTCACCTTCCAAAATTGATATACGCTGTTTTGCAATTTTTAAGTCCTTAGCAGGTATTTTCTGAGATTTTTTTATAAAGCCATGCAGCAATATCATCAGGCCTGCATGGATTGTAAACAGAACACGTGCGATTCGACTATCCAGTTGAATACGAATCTTCCACAGACCTTTCTCAAGTTTACGAACAAGTGGCATTCCTAATGGCCAGCCAAATTGGATTGTTTTAATATCACCACCAATTATCCTGCGGTCTTCTTTATCAAGCTTTTTGAGCCAAGCCCGTACAGGCTCATTTCCAGAATTCGATTTATAAAAGACAACCTGTAGTTTGAGATTGTTGTTCATATGTATAAAGTACCAGATATGGTACAAATGTCAACGCTTCTTTTGGTGACCTCAATCTTTTGCCTTGACAAAACAGTCCACCATCAAATATCTTTTGTTAAAGATTATGGGGGGACAGGATAGCAAATTTTAATATTGTACATTTTTTTTGGGGAGGGATTACCCCTGACTGGCAGATGTGGTTCCCATTAAATATGTATTTTGAGAGGTCTGGTTTATGATTTTAAAAAAGCAATCTTCTATCACCTCATCAGTGTCTGTTACTCCTTTTACATGCAGGTGTATTGCCGAAACAATCGATGGATTACGTGACGGTCTTTCCCATTTTTCCGGTCCAAGCCGGAGTGCGGTCATTTATGCTTTAATGCCTGACGATCCTGTGTACATTTATGATCCCCATCATCTCCTTAACGGGCATGAACCCAAGTTCAAGGATATATATCTTAACTCTAATGACTGGCGCACCAACCCGGGGCTTTCAAATGATAAGAGGAAGTTCATTCATATGCTTCCGGAAAAAAATTTAGAGCTGGCAGGGCTCATTTCCTATGGTGGACGTTCCAGCTCTGTTTTTTACCAGATGTGGTTTACAGAGCATCATCCAAATCTCTGTTCTGTTGGTCCTCTGGAACGGTGGCTGGAACATGCTGCCTGGCGTTTTTCCCATGATGTTGCCAATGAAGAAGACTTATACACAGGTATTTCAGGCACTTTTCTCAGTGAATATGCAACCCATGCTGTTCGTGATCACATTATCGACGAAATGAATGTTCTTTTGGGTTGGGATACCCAGCTTAGGGTTTACCCTATCCTCAATGCTGTACTGGGTATTTCAAAAACCAGGGAAGAAGGAAAGTGGCCCAGGGGCAAGCTGGTGTTTGTGGAAAAACAGACATTTCAGGAGATGGATTTTGTTGTGAAATTTCCTGAGAAAGATCGGCCCAGCCTGGAAAGTGTCAGGCATATCCGCAAACTTTTGCAAGCTGTGGAACATTCTGATCGAAAGCTTGTATCTGACGAAAAAACTGTTGTGGGAATTGCCTTAGGAAAAATATCGAAGTTTCACATAACTGCTGACTTCCAGGGAGTACACGGTTTTTTAAAACTTAACGGCAGTGAAGTGTGCAGTTTTTTTGATGGCAGTTTTAAATCGACAAGGCACAGGGCAAAACTTGTCCAGGTTGAAGAGGCCCTGCTGGAATCAGACATGAATTCATTAGATGCAACTGCTCTTTTTAAAATTATCTCCAGTATAGTTCATAATGCAGAAACAGAAAAACACGGCTGCACTATTGTTGTTGATTTCAATGAGCAGCCCGTAGCTATTGCAGGTCAAAAATTAGAGCAATCCATAGATCTTCAAAAACCCAAATTTTTGGATTTGACAAAATCTCTGTCTAAAATAGATGGTGCCCTGCATGTCGGCATTGATTTAAATCTTCATGGCTTTGCCTGTCTGCTGGATGGACGTTCCATTCCCGGGGAAGACAGAGCCCGGGGGGCACGTTATAATTCCGCTCTCAGATTCACAGCAGAACATGATAATATTATTGTTGTTGTAGTCTCCTCGGACCGACCTGTCTCAATTATGCAGGATGGTGTAGAGTTAGGTGCTCAATGTAAATGGAAGCCGGTATCCAGCTATATTGCCAAACCGTTGACACTCAAAGCGTGGATCGCAGGATCGGGGCTATAGCTTTATGACCTGCCTTGGATATATTGAGGGGATGCTTATTTAATTTTTTGAGCTTGCTTTTAGTGTCCTTTCGCTGTAAAAATTATAAATTGCTACGGGCAGCCCGGTTTTTCATCTCGGTCTGTCCACAACAAACCTTGGGGGGCTTTGGGAAAAATAGTTTTCAATTTTTCTTGTGATTTTTGACCCGCCTGTAATAACTAAAAATTAGAGGCAAAATGGGAATCAAAA
>JAYEHB010000053.1:0-11399 GCA_034659375.1 Thermodesulfobacteriota bacterium | reverse complement strand
AGCCCTCTGTCCCAAATTTGTGTTTACTTCCCCTGTAATTGTGTATTGTTTGTCTGCTAATTTGAAGGCTTTTGGCCAATAGCGTTTGATTTGCACCTAATTCAAGGGCATCAATTACAAGTAATTTCTTTGAAGGTTTATCAGAAAGATCAACTTTTTTAATAATCACATCTTTATTTTTAAGTGTGACGAACTTATGGTTATTTTTGTTGAAAATTAAAGATAAGTTTGCACCGATTCTATGTTCATTTTTATTCTGTTTTTCTGAAAAATTTGGAAATAAAGTTTCTTGCATCATAATACCCCTAAAAATATATTTAGAGGTAAAGATATCACAATAAATAAAATTTTGCAACAACTATTTTACATTAAATACTACCACTCAATTATTTATAGTATTGTTAACTTTTTGCTGTCCAATTATTCTTGCAGGATAAGGCAAGAAGCCTGAAAAAATAAGGTGTTTTACTGTTTCACGATAAATTCATATTCCGAGGTCTGAGATTAAGGATTTGCCCCCTCCATTCTTGACCCTTCCATTCCTTCTCCCCAATTATCTTGAAGCCAAAGAACCATTCAGATATTTATGCACAAGGCTGGAAATGAGCGTTTGATACGGGAGTCCTTCTTCAATAGCCTTTATCTGAATTTGGTGATAATCTTTTTGAGTAAGACGAAGATTTATACGTTTGTCTTTCTTCAAAGTATTTCGAGCAGCTGCCATCGCCTTCTCTTTTTCAGGCTCAATATTTTTAACAGGTTGCCACTCTCCAAGTTCGATGGATTCCATCAATTCTTTTTCTTCCTGATCAATTGGCATAAATAATTTTTTACTTATTTTTTTCATCATTCCCCCTTTAAGCCATATCGTTTTGTAAATTTACGACTTGGAAATGCAGTTTTGAGAAATATTTCATTATCATTTTCTACAAAAGGCACAATAACAGCATAATTCTCAATTTCCAAAATATACAACTTTTGATTAGCTCGCCCTGGATTTTTTTCAATTCCAATTATTTGTCCTGATTCAATTAGATAAGCTATTTCCTCGAAACTAATCCCACGTTTACGTTTCAAGATCTCATTTTTTTCAGCATTCCAATTCAAATATCTCATATTATATATATATGCTCATGACTGCCTTATGTCAACAAATAGATGGAAATTAACATGTTACAAAAAAATCGTCCAAAGAGCACTAAGTTCTTTGGTTCTATACCTTGAAAAACATGATGTAAAGAACGACTCAAAAAATAAATCACTTGATTTTTTATCAATCTGAAAATAGCATAGAAAGGTTAATTTAAAATATTTGCCATTCGGCTTTATCCAACTTGGCAGGTTTTTGAAAATAGCATAGAAAGGTTAATTTAAAATGGTGGATTGGAATTATGATATATTTTATAAAATTTAAAAACATACTGTTACTATTTTTTATTGTACTCTCTTTTTTTATTGTCTCCTGTAGAACAGTTGAAGAGTGTGGTTTAATTCAGGAAGAGAGGGCAGGTATTTCAGAAAATGAAATTCTGATAGGTTCATCCTTGGCCCTTGGTGGTCATGCAGGTTATCTTGGAACCCAGATGCTTGAAGGTGCCCTTGCCTACCTGAACCACCTCAATGAAAATGGCGGAGTACACGAAAGACAGATAAAAATTATTGCCTATGATGACAGATATGATCCACCAACATGCCTGTACAATACCCAGCGTCTGATAGTTCAAGATAAGGTTTTTGCCCTGTTCTGCTATGTGGGAACCCCAACCACTTTAAGAATTATTCCCCTTATAACTGATGCCAGAATTCCCCTTGTTGGCATGTTAACAGGTGCCAGCCGTTTAAGAGAACCTGTTAACAGATATCTCATCAACATCAGGGCTTCGTATTACCAGGAGACACAAGCTGCTGTAAACCTTATTGTCAACGAAAAGGGATTTTCCAGGGTTGCTGTTTTTTATCAGTATGATGAATATGGCTTTGACGGTCTCAGGGGAACTGAGATAGCCTTGAAAAAATATAATTTAAAACCTGTGGCAAAGGGAATCTATATCAGAGGAACTTTAGATGTTTCAGATGGTCTTGATAAAATTATCAAATCTAAAGCAGAAGCTGTCGTAATGATAGGAACCTATGACTCCTGTGCAAGGTTTATCACACTTGCAAAAAAAAGAAATTTTACACCTCTTTTTTATAATGTATCCTTTGTAGGCTCTGAAGAGCTTGCAAGAAGACTTGGAAAGACAGGTCAGGGTGTTATTGTTACCCAGGTTGTTCCTCCTCCTGTATTGGATAATAATCAAAACTCAAATCTTAGCGGTGTTGTTGAATATACCAGACTCATGTCTCAATATTTTCCTGAAAGCAAGCCTACTTTTGCAGGGCTTGAAGGATATATCAATGCAAGGGTTCTTGTGGAGGGATTGAAAAGAGCAGGAAGAGATCTGACAAGGACAAAATTTATAAGAGCACTGGAGTCTGTTAAAAATCTTGATCTTGGCATTTCAAACAGGATCTCCTTTGGGCAAAATGATCACCAGGGATTTGACAGGGTTTATTTTACAGAGATTGACAATGGTAAACTGGTGCTGAAATGAGAAAAAAACTTGAAAAATTAAGCCTTAAAAATAAAATTTTCATCTCTTTTTTAGGTTTTATACTTCTTGTAAGTCTTGTCATAGCTCTTTTTACAAGATGGCTTCTCATCTCAAGCCTTACAGACGAACTCAAAAAAAGGGGCACAGGTATTGCCCAGAGTATTGCAGAAAATTCCAGAGAGTATATTCTAACCAAAAACAGAGCGGAACTTACAGCCCTTGCCTTTGACGCAAGGGTTGGAAACCGGAAAAACATGGTACTCTATCTGATTATCAGGGATGGTGAAAATAACATTCTTGCCCATACATTTACATCACAGATTCCCGATAATCTGCCCGGTTATGACCAACTTAAGTCAAAAAATGAGTCAGAAATAAAAGTTATCAACATTAACGGCCACTCTGCGTTCCATGTTTCAGTGCCTGTCATGGAGGGAATATATACCATAGGCTCTGTTCATGTGGGGCTTGACAAGCAGCATATTCACAAACTTATTTCAAAGCTTAGATTTCTTTTTTTTAGTTTTCTCTCTGCTGTCACCATTATTTTTTTCCTTTTAAGCCACTGGGTTGCCAGGTATATTATGAAACCAATCTCAGCTCTTATCCGATACAGTGATGAAATTTCCAAAGGCAATTATGATATTGTTCCTGAAAATAAACTTAAAATAGTGGAGAGTGGCGATGAAAATGATGAGCTGAAAAAATTAACTGCTTCATTTATGAAAATGACTTCAGGTATAAAGCTTTCACGCATTAAGCTTGAAGAGTCTGAAGAAAAATACAGATCTATTTTCACCAGCGGTCCCAATCCAATTTTTGTTATTGACAGAACCACCCTTGAAATTTTAGATGTCAATCCTAAAGTTATCGAAGTCTTCGGGTATCAGGCTGATCAGCTAAAAGGACTTCATTTTTCCCGCCTTGGAAGTCTTGAAAAAGAGAGTTTTTCCAGGAATTATCCCAAAGGCAGGGCTTCAATTGTCAGTTCAAAGGTGAAATTTTACACCAAAAAAAGTAAGTCCATATATGTAAATTTACATGCAAGCCCTGCCAGATACAAAGGGAGAGAAGCTCTTATTGTTGCCACTGCTGATATAACAGAACTTTTGGAAAAAGATACCCAGCTTATCCAGGCAAATAAAATGACCAATCTTGAAAAAATGTCTGCCGGGATTGCCCATGAGCTCAACCAACCGCTTAATGCAATAAAAATGGGCAGTGAATTCTTAAACCTCATGACTGAAAAGAAAAAGGTTTTAAAAAACGAGGATCTTAAACAGGTTGCAAAGGAGGTCAGTTCCCAGGTTACAAGGGCAGCGGAAATTATCAACAGATTAATGACTTTCAGCAGAAAATCAGATTTTGCAAGGGAGATAATTGATATCAACAACTGCATAAAATCTGTGAATAATATTCTTGGAAGACAGCTTAAACTTCAGAATATTGACTTAAAGCTTCTGCTTGATAATTCCATATCTCCTGTACTTGCACATAATAACAGGATTGAACAGGTTATTTTTAATCTTGTAACAAATGCCAGGGATGCTGTTATTCAAAAAATGGAAGAAAATGAATCTGTCCATCATGGTGAGATAAGAATAAATTCCTTTTTAGATGATAATAATGTTATTGTAACCATTACTGATACAGGAACGGGAATATCAGATCGTGACAAGGATAAAATTTTTGAAACATTTTACACAACAAAGGAGATGGGAGAAGGCATGGGCCTTGGATTGCCGATTATACACGGAATAGTCAAAGATTATAATGGAACCATAACTCTTAAAACCACACCAGGTAAAGGAAGCTGTTTTAAGATTCTTTTTCCGGCTCTTTCCAGATAACTGCCATGGGCAGACCTGGTGGTCTAAGTCTGCACACAACAAATGATGAAAGTTACATTCCTGGTTTGCCAGGACTTTCATATAAACCGGCATACCCCTAAAGGGCAGAAACTGGCCGGAGCATGGTCATATAACACGAAATTCAGAGATAAGAATCTAAAACGTCGAGCCAACTCTTATTATTACAACAGATTGGACCGGCTTTGACATAAAATGGAGAAAAGTATGCTTACTATACTTGTAATAGACGATGAAAAACCAACACTTTCCATGTTTAAACTTTTTCTTTCTGCCTATGGATACAATGTTTTTACCGCAGAAAATGGGGAAGATGGAATAGCTGTTTTTAATGATAAAAAGCCTGAAATTGTATTTACAGATTTAAAAATGCCTGGCATGGACGGTCTTGAAGTGCTGCAGAAAATAAAGGAATCTGAAATAAAATCCCAGGTTATTGTGATAACAGGCCATGGTGATATGGATAAGGCTATCTTAGCTCTTGATCTTGATGCCGCTGATTTTATAAACAAGCCTGTTGAGAGAGAAGCACTTGATGCTGCACTTCTCAGAGCTGAAGCAAGAATGGATTCCTCCCCAAAAAATCATTTTCAACTAAGTCACAATATTTCAGATAATATTTTCTATATTGAGCTTAAAGGAAGCATTACCGGGGATGCAGAAAAACAGTTTTCAGAATTGCAGAATATTGAAGAGGTAAAAACAATGGATAAAGTGATTGTAAAATTTGATAATAATTTTGCAATAAACAGAAGTGGAATATCTTGTTTTATGAATTTTTTAAATCAAACAAAAACCAGGTGTGATGATATTACCCTGGATGGGCTCTCCTGTAATTTTAAAAAAATATTTCAAATGGTTGGAATCAGCAGGGCAGCTAATTTTTCGTAACCGTTCACGGGCTGTTTTGCTGTCAACCATATGTGTTTCGCTGGACTGTAAGCGTTGACAGGGTGCTGCAGATGCAAGGCGGCGGGCACGCAGACGTACTACTGTTTTTCTTTTAGAAGTGTAATGCCATCTATGTTTCCGTAGCCGTAGCACAGCACACTTTCAGAAACGTCAAGTAGCACAGACACTTTATCAACACCTATGCTCTTCGAAATATTTATTAATGCACTCGCAATCACTTCATTAAGACCAGGAGATACATAAATAACCCTTGAGCCTGCCGAATGAATTTTGTCAGCCAAATATCGCGGGGTAATGTTTATAAATACTGACATGTGATCTCCTTTATTTAGCAAGCCTAACGCTGAAAATAAGCTGACACAAAAGCCACCTAAAAACTTGAATTTAATTAAAATCGGCTCGGCTTTTGTGATCAGCTCCATTTTTTGTTATGCCCTGTTTTTATTTCATCGATAAATAATCATACTCATCATGAAAAAGCTTTAGAGATTTCCTTGATCTTGGTTTATACCTACCTGGAAATTAACCTGCCTGATCAGCCGAACCGCCGAGGTACCGATCGGTATGCCAGGTGGTGTGGGAGGGCTCCTCAGTAATGGGGAGTCCTATCCCGATATGCCGTTTGTTCGCTTTTTTATTACTCAATTTTTAAGAAATTCAATTTCTTTGATTCTTTCAAAATGTTTTATGTTCAGTGTCGCGACGCAAAGATTCTCCGCAATGGCAGTGGCTGCAATAAAAATGTCTCTGAACTCGATCAGTTGATGTTCCCGTTTCAGTCGCTGATAGATTATCGAAGAAATTTCGGCAATATCATCGTCAAAAGGGATTGTTCCGATCCATTTACAAAGTTTTCCTATATCCTCTGAATGTTTGTTTGACTTCGCACCGCACTGCAATTCAAACAAGGTGACAGATGACATGAAACATTCGTTGTTTTCTCTGATTCTCCACAGTGGTGCATTTTTCTTGTTTTTCTTTCTGAGAAAATCTATTATCACCGAAGTATCTGTTAAAACTCTGGGATTGACCATGATTTCATCCTGATATCATCTTCCAAAATATCCCATTGGGAAATCGTGAGAAAATCATTTTTCCATTCTTCCCGTCCATTTTTCTTTGCTGAAACCATTTTACTTTTTCTCGGTATTATAATAACCTCAACCTCATCAAGGTCAGAATATTCCGGCAGTTCGAGTGTAATCCGGTTTCCCAGAACTTTGCTATATATTCTCCAACTATTAATTTCTTGGATATGTTCCATATTTTTCTCCATTCTGGCTACACGGCATAACTAATAGCGTTTTATCAATAGTCCAACTAATAGCGTTTTATCAATAGTCCAACTAATAGCGTTTTATCAATAGTCCCGCCCTCAAAAAAAGACAGCAATTCATTTATCCCACCACTTCAGAAAACGTTAAAGGCTGATTCTGCGAGCGGGATTATTGATAAAATGCTGTTGAACAATGCCGCGGGGGGTTGCCCACAGCCTGTTTTCCTGCTATGTGCTATGGGTTTAATATCATGGTCTTTTAAAATATGCAAGGATGGTTTGATGTCTGTTGTAGAAATAAAAAGCAGAATATGAAGATATTTGTCAAGCATGGGCTATTTTAATAAATTCCGGTTTAATTTATGATATGACAGCTTGGTATTTTTTTTAAATACGGTTTTTTGGACGTACTTCTCTCTGTCTGGTGAATACCATTTAAAAAAACAACTCTTATTTTTGCAACATATGATTTATGATGTATCGCACACCTCTTTTTTTCTTCGTGGCACAATATAATCATAATACTCACGTTTTAGTTTCACTAATTTAATTATACGTCCTTTTCCGCATTTTGGGCAACAGTTGATATTTTTTCCGGTCAGGCGAAACATCATTTCTTCGATGGTTTCCTTTACAGGCGGTGTATAATCCTCACCGTTTTTTTCAATTAATTCCCGAATGATCCTGATATTCTCTTTTTTGTATCTCGGAGAGAGGAAACCAAAATAGCGGATTTTTTTAAATCTTTTAGGGAGAATATGTAACAAAAATCTGCAACTTTTTTGTGTTGCACCCCACAAGAACTAAATCCCATTGAATATCATCAGGATTTCGAGCAACAAGACATTTGATTATAAAATCGCCCTTTTCAGATTCTATTTTCGAAAGTGCCTTTTTGATTTTTACAACGAGATTTTGCATAAATCCTCCACTAAATTTTTTGTTGCTTCAATCATTGATTCAGAATCCTTTTTATCAGCTTTCGCAGAATCTTCATATCTTTTATGCTCGTTCCACATCATCACAATTGACCAATATGGAAGTCGTTTGATTCGAACTTCGTCACCTGTAAGTGCCACAAGAAGATCAAAGTCATGAACCTGAAGGAACCTGAATTTCCCTTCTGTATTATACTTCGACCAATTTAGATTTCTCGTAATAGCAAGTTTTAATGATAGTTCAACACAATAACCACAAAGGTAAATTGAGTTTGCAAATCTACCATTTTCGTTTAGTAGTTTAGCATCATAATACTTCTGCTTTATATTCTCTAAAATTTCACTTAGTGTCAAATTTACCTCCTTAACTATGCTTATTCTTGTGGTCATTTTTTAAAGTTTTCCTAAGCCTAACGATTGAATTAACTGGTTTGCGGGTTTACAGCAACCAAGGTGGAATTACTAATGAATTTCATTAACAACAATGAACTTAGAAAGACCGCTGAGGTAGCAAATCCAGTTGAATGATTTGTTAGCGCATTTATTCTTTTATTTCATTATGTTAGCAGGAGTTAATGTTGAAAAATAATTTTGCTTGCTATGAAATTTGTAAATTATATGGCTTTATTAAAATCTCAGCGGATATCCCCAAACCTTCTTGCAGTTTTCTTATCATATTTATTGAAAGAGAACGTTTTTTATTTAGAATTTCAGAAACTCTTGCCCTTGACCCTATGAGTGGCACCAAGTCCTTTCTCGATAACTCCTGACTTTCCATTTGATGAATAATCGCTTCTACTGGATCGGGCGGAAGAATTGGGTGTTGCTTTTCCTCGTATGTCTCTATCAAAGTAACTAACACATCAAGCTTATCACCTTCCGGTGTATTTAGTTTAGCGTCCATTAATTTTTCAACTTCCAGCAGTGCTTCGGAGTAGTCCGTTTCTGTTTTTATTGGTTTAATTTCCATGTTCGCACCTCATATTGTTGAAGCGTCAATTTTGTCATAGTCTTTATGGTGACCAACAAAACGAATATAAACGATCATATAGTCGTAATTGATTGCTACCACGAGACGATACATATTGCCCTTTATATTGAATATGACACGATTATTTGCCACAAAACTGGCATTTCTGTAATCCTTTTTTATGTCACTTGATGTTTTCCAATGTGCCCTTTTTACTTTTCCATACCAAGCCCTTAATGGTTGCTCAGAATCAGAGTGGTTCTCCCAAAACTTTTTTAACGATTTTTTTGAAATTATCCTCATACATATAAATATAACAAGTTTCCGTTTTGGGATCAAGATTTTTGTGAGGTAGTTTTGTATATGCTAACGTTTAGGTGAGGGGCACCGCCAACGGCCTACGGTCGAGCCGCTCCCGTTCACGGCATCCCCTCGACCGCCATGTTGTGCAACGTATTAAACTAAATTTTACGCAAAAGCTAACTTTCGCCCTTTTGGAGCGGGAACGGGATCTCCAAATTCTTCGGCTGTCTCAATCCATAGTTCCATGGCTGTCTTGATATTAGCCAAAGCTGATTCTTCGGAATCACCATGAGCCATACAGCCTGTCAACTCCGGGATTTCCGCAATAAATGCCTGATCTTCATCACTCCAATATATTATGATTTCATATTTTCTGATCATTCTTCATCTCCGAGTTTGTATTTCAAAATAAGATTCCTTACCTGTTTGACCTGATAAGGTTTTGCTTTACTGCCTTCTTTTTGCAAATTGGGTCTTTCTTCAACACCATCCTTTCGGAAAATGTGATGACTGCCTTTGACTCTCATTTCAAAGCCAAAGTGAGATAGAAGTTTGACAAGGTCAGAGAATGAAATGTTTGCATCGCTGCTGCCACGGAGTATTTGGAGAAGTAGTTTTTCGTATTTGCTCATAGGTGATTTCCATCTTTTACTGAAGATTTAGTTTCCAGTAATATCCAAACGGGTCGTCAGGATAGGTAAATCTTTCGAGTCCAATAGGAAGCTTTGTTCCAAAAACATCAATACAAGGCATGGTAATATTAAAATTGAATTCAAGAATCGCACAATCATCAGTACCATCCCCGCCACTACAGCACGAATCACATGATTCATACAATTCGGAAACCTAATATCATCAACTGTACCGAACTCATTTTTTTAAGTACATATTATAAGGCCATAGCCATGATTTTCGGCACCATCTTCCCATAACGTATTTACAGATACATTAAAATTTATAAAATAATTAGAATGATTTGGTTCTGGATACCACGTACATAAAGGATTTGTTCCTCCATCCCAAACTATAAACTGGGATGAGTCGCTTCCATTACCATAAAAATGAAATCTATTGTTTGATACTTTAAAGTATAAATTAGTTGAAAATCCACCGCTACTATAAGTAAATGATTCATAAACATTGGATGAAATAGCGGGTACTGGTGAAAGGATTACTTTGACAATTGCAAAAGCTAAAAAAAATATATTTTTTTCATTATACTGACTCCAAGTAAAATTTGTACAACAAGTAGTTGTGTGGTTCTGTATAATCCACACAATATGATTGTTTTTAATATATTTGACAAAAAAATAAAAGTCAAGTATAGTTTTTTCCAACTGGATAACAATCTGCAACAATTTTTCCCAGGGGGGCTGGAACAGCTTCAAGGATCATGGAAAAAATACCGGTATCCTCCAAAGCTCCGGCATCATCAACAATACATTTGGCAGCTTTTGCGTCTTTGCCCTGCATCTTAAACCCGCCAAGGAATCAGATATTTCATATTTTGCCCGACAGGTCGTCCATAGCTGAGATAGTGATATTCTTTAACAAGATAGTTGAAGGTTCTTTCATAATCTACAGAACTTCTGGCATCAACGATTCTAACTGGCTGAAGCTTTGAAAGCTTACAGGAAACCGGAACGCTAAAATCACCTGCAAAAACCGCACGACAAACTTCCCATCCGAAAAATGCCTGCGGCTTTTGTCAGGTGCATTTTTTTGGTTATGTAATTTTATTCTTCACACATTTAGTGTAAACATATTCAGGATCAAGATCAACACCACAACTCCATTCGATTGTGTCAAATGATACCTTTACTTGTTTAAAGGTATTGTGATTGTTGATCCTCTTAAATATACCGAAATTCAATATTGGTTTGATATCGAGCTTCCCACTTTCACCATTATCAAAATCAATATTAAGAAAATAATCATCACATGGAATAACTTTTATTACGGCAGGATACATGAAATAACTCCTTACTGAAGAGGGTTTATTTTAAAAGGCTCCTCACCATTCATTACGAGTTGCCAATTGGCCATCAAATTTTCTTGATGCAATTCTGCCCAAGCTAAGACAAATTTTGTCTATTTACGAGGAAGCTTTCCCTCCATTATCTCACATGTTCGGATATCAACGGATGCTCTATATTCGTTGTAATATACATGAAAATGTGGAGGCGGGTGTTCATCTGGTGCAAAATACATTCTTATTATTAGTCCATAAAACATAGAAATTGTAGGCATAACTACTCCTCTTTAGTACATAAATATTGGTCTTGATCATCGTTTGGTCCAGCTAAGTTGTAGCTCCATACTGTATATAGGAATAACGTTATGATAACAGTGTCTTATGAAATGCTATATTCGGCTAATCCCACAGATGGCCGAAACGATGACCAAGGCCTTTTTTTATCACCCATCTTAATTTTTTCCTTATTTATAACTTCTCTGCAAAGTTTGAACCAATGCCGTCAATGTATGGTTTACCGGAACAGGTATCCCTTTTTTACGTGCCAGATCAACGACTGCACC
>JAYEHB010000052.1:6782-11401 GCA_034659375.1 Thermodesulfobacteriota bacterium | reverse complement strand
CTGACCTCATACAGGTACTTTCCAAATATGCATAGGCTGGAAAGTACAACAAAAAATTGCTAAAGCAAAACTTATATCCCAAACCTAAAGGATTGGGTTTTACGGCCTAAAGGCCTATATTATAAAACTATGAAAGGTTTAACCCATGGATTATCAATGTATCATCTTTGAAAAAAAGGCAAACGCAGGCCTTATTAAACTCAACAGGCCAAGAGTTTTAAATGCAATGAACAGACAACTCTGGCTGGATATGCTCCACGCCCTGGACAGGGCAAATGATGACCAGGAAATTAAGGTATTGATCTTTACAGGTGAAGGCAGAGCCTTTTCCACAGGTGCTGATCTAAAAGACTCCAAAGGAAGAAGTGCAAAAGATTACAGAAAATACCTTGAATCTCTTCAGGAGGCATCCAGAAAAATCATCCGCTTTAAAAAACCCACCATTGCAGCAATCAACGGGTATGCCCTTGGCTCAGGCTATGAACTGGCCCTGGCCTGTGACATAAGAATCGCTGCAAACGAAGCTCTAATAGGCTCCCCTGAAGCTAAAGTAACATCATCTGTAACTGGTGGAGCGTTCAGGCTGGTGCAGGATCTTATAGGTCCTGGAAAAGCAAGGGAACTGCTCTTTACAGCAGAAAACATCACCGGTGAGGAAGCTGAAAGAATTGGACTTGTCAACAGATCTGTACCGCTTGAAACTCTAATGGCTGCAACATATCAAATGGCTGAAAAAATTGCAGCAAACTCATCCTTTTCCATGGCAAGAATAAAAAAAGGTTTTTTAATGGCCGCAGGAGAGGTAAGTCTCGAAGCTCTCATGGACTATGAAATTGAAGCATGCCTTGCCTGTGTATCCTCAAAGGAGAGAGAACAGTCTCTTGATACTTTTGAACAAAGGAAAAAATAAAAACCAGTAAGTACCTGGCCTAATGTTTTTACCTATCTCGAAAGCCATAAACACTTTAATTTAAAGAGTTTAAATATTGCAAGGATGGGTAAATATATATGTCCACCTACTTAATAATTGATAATTGATAATTGATAATTCAAATTCCCAATTCACAATTAAAATTCCCAATTATTAAAGGAGCCAAACAAATGCTTGACAAGGTGTTAAATGCGAAGTCAGTGGCTATTGTGGGAGCATCAAAGAATGTGACAAAAAGAGGTTATCAGGCAATCAAAACCCTTCAGGAAGATGGATATGAAGGTAAAATTTACCCTGTTAATCCAAAAGAGGATTCAGTTCTTGGAATCCCCTGCTACAAAAACATTGCTGATATTGAATATAACGTTGATCTGGCACTTATAACAACTCCGGCAAAGACCATTCCCGGTATTTTAAAATCCTGCGGAGAAAAAGGAGTTTCTGGTGCTGTAATTGTAGCAGGAGGATTTAGAGAATTAGGTAAAAATGGAAAAAAACTGGAAAAAGAGGTGGTTGAAACAGCAAAAAAAGCTGGAGTAAGACTCATCGGCCCCAACACATCAGGAATGATCAATATGAAGAGCAACATGAACCTTGTGGGTATTCAAAATGCACCCAAAGGAAATATTGCCCTTCTCTGCCAGAGTGGTAATATGGCTCTGACCCTTATAACTGAGGCTTCAATCAGAAAACATGGAGGCTTTACCTATTATGTTGGTGTTGGCAACGAATCTGACATAAAATTCCATGAATACCTTGAATTTTTCAGGGACGACCCTGAAACAAAATCAATCCTCATCTATGTTGAGGGTATGAGTGAAGGGAGAAAATTCTTACAGGAAGCATACAAAACAAGTAAAGAAAAACCCATTGTTCTTTTAAAAAGCGGCAGGTCTGCCACCGGTAAAAAATCAGCCGGCTCCCATACAGGTTCCCTTGCAGGTATGAGCGAAGTTGCAAAGGCTGCCTATGAGCGGGCTGGTATAATTGTAATAGAAAACTCTGATGAACTTTTTCCAGTGGCAGAAACATTGTCAAGCCAGCCCCACATAAAAAACAATAAAATTGCAATTCTTGCAGATGGAGGAGGACATGCAACCATTGGAGCAGATCTTCTCTCTGATTATGGCATTGAGCTTCCTGAACTTTCATACAAAACGCAAAAAAAACTAAAAGCAATACTCCCCGAGGCTGCATCTGTTGTAAATCCTGTGGATGTGGCAGGGGGCACTGATTCAGATCCTGGAATATTTGCAGATTGTGCCCATATAATTCTCAAGGATCCAAATGTCGGAGGACTGCTCATTGTAGGGCTCTTTGGAGGATATGGAATAAGATTTTCTGAGACTCTTACCATGCCTGAAGAAGATGCTGCCCACAGGCTTGGAAAAATGGTGCAAAAACGAGATAAACCGATTATTGTACACAGTCTTTACGCTTCCTATAACTCCCATCCCATAGAATTGCTTAGATACTATGATATTCCTGTCCATGACTCCCTTGATATAACCTGTAAATGCATGGCAGCCCTGTGCCAGTACGGCAGCTATCTTACCTCTTACCACGCCAAGACCAACTTTATCTTTAACTGGCGGGCAAAGGCTAAAAAAAGAGGGAATAAAATCATAACCAGGGCAAAAGAAGAGGGACGAAGAGTTCTGTTTGAACATGAAGCCAAAAATCTGATTAAACTACATGGCGTTCCTGTTGCCAGTGACAGAGTTGCTGAAACTGAAAATCAGGCAGTTGAGATTGCCGAAAAAATTGATGGAAATGTTGTATTAAAAATTGTCTCTCCTGATATACTCCACAAGAGTGATGCCAAAGGAGTCAAGGTAAATCTTGACACCGAGGAGCAGGTAAGACTCGCATACCAGGACATTTTAAAAAATGCAGAACACTATAACCCCAGGGCGGATATCAGGGGAATTCTTGTCTCTCCCATGGCAGCCGCCGGACTTGAAGTAATCGTTGGAACCAAGATTGATGATCAGTTCGGCCCTGTTATCATGTACGGGCTGGGCGGAATCATGGTGGAGATAATGAAAGATGTTACTTTCTGGGTTCTGCCCATATCACCAACTTCTGCTAAGAAAATGATAAAAGATACAAGATCTTCAATTATCCTGGACGGCACCAGGGGCCAGGCAGGATATGACAAAAAATCTCTCAAAAGATTGCTGCTCATATGTTCAGAGCTTATGGAATCATACCCTGAAATAGAGGAGATGGATTTAAATCCTGTTATCCTGCATCAGGATGGACTTGATGTTGTGGATGCAAGGATTATTTTAAAGCATTGATTGTTAATTATGAATTGTGAATTGTGAATTGTGAATTATGAATTGTGAATTATGAATTGTGAATTGTGAATTGTGAATTATGAATTATGAATTATGAATTGTGAATTATGAATTATGAATTTTCAATTTTCAATTTTCAATTTTCAATTGTTAAAGATTAAGGATTATTAATTTGAAAAAAAAAATTGCACTGCTGCCGGGTGACGGGATTGGACAGGAAGTCATGAAAGAGGCAGTAAAAGTACTTGACGCAACCGGTAGCAGATATGGATTTAAACTTGAATATAAAGAGGCTGACGTGGGAGGTTCTGCCATCGATAATCATGGAACAGCACTTCCCAAATCAACCTTAACACTGTGCGAGCAGAGTGATGCCGTACTTTTTGGTTCAGTGGGAGGGCCAAAATGGGAAAAACTTCCTCCTGAGGAGCAGCCGGAGAGGGCAGCCCTGCTTCCTTTAAGAAAACATTTTGGTCTTTATTGTAATTTAAGACCTGCCAGAATATTTAAATCCCTGGCAGGGGCATCACCCCTGAAACCTGAAATAGTCAGAGATGGTTTTGACATTCTCTGTGTAAGAGAACTCACAGGCGGTATCTATTTTGGAACTCCCAAGGGAAGAGAAGGAAAAGGTAAAGAGGAAAAAGCCTTTGACACCCTTATCTATTCCCGCATGGAAATTGAAAGAATAGCAAAAATGGCCTTTGAAGCAGCAAAAAAAAGAAGAGGCCTGGTCACTTCTGTGGACAAGGCCAATGTACTGAGCTCCATGGTGCTGTGGCGGGAAGTTGTCATTGATGTGGCAAGAGATTACCCTGATATTCAATTAAATCATATTTATGTGGATAATGCCACAATGCAGCTGGTTAAAGATCCCCACCAGTTTGATGTTCTTCTCTGCCCCAACATGTTCGGAGATATCATATCAGATGAATGTGCCATGATAACAGGTTCCATGGGGCTTCTTGCCTCGGCAAGTCTTAATGAAGATAATTTCGGCCTTTTTGAGCCGGCAGGAGGCTCTGCCCCTGATATTGCAGGCAAAGGAGTTGCAAATCCCATTGCCCAGATTCTTTCAGGTGCCATGATGTTAAGGTATAGTTTTGATCTAAATGATGCCGCCGACGGCATTGTAAATGCCGTTTCAAAAATTTTGGACAGGGGCGTATACACAGCTGACCTTACCAGCAAAGAGAGGGCTGTGGGAACAGCAGAGATGGGAGATGCCATTGCAGAGGCAGTGGACAGTTAACAAAACAAAAAAGGCTTCAGATTAAAAACCTGAAGCCTTATGTGTTTGGTATGGCGGGAGCGACCGGGCTCGAACCGGCGACCTCCTGCGTGACAGGCAGGCGTTCTAACCAAACTGAACTACGCCCCCGCAA
>JAYEHB010000052.1:0-6682 GCA_034659375.1 Thermodesulfobacteriota bacterium | reverse complement strand
AAAAAAGGCTTCAGATTAAAAACCTGAAGCCTTATGTGTTTGGTATGGCGGGAGCGACCGGGCTCGAACCGGCGACCTCCTGCGTGACAGGCAGGCGTTCTAACCAAACTGAACTACGCCCCCGCAAAAACAGTGTTTGTGAGGTGGTGGGCGAAACAGGGCTCGAACCTGTGACTTCAACCTTGTAAGGGTTGCACTCTACCAGCTGAGTTATTCGCCCTCCCTCAAAAACAAAACGGAATTTAACAGAACAAAAAGGTTCTGTCAAGCAGAAAAAACAAATTACTACTATTTTTTTTCAACAAGTGCAATATCAAGCACTTCATCCATCTCTTCAACCAGAATTATTTCAAGCTGTTTCTTAATGGATACTGGAAGATCCTTGAGATCCTTTTCATTCTCCTTTGAAATAATAACCCTGGTAATACCACTGGCATGGGCAGCGAGAAGCTTTTCCTTAAGCCCTCCCACGGGAAGAACCCTTCCGCGCAGGGTTATCTCTCCTGTCATGGCTGTCTTTCTGTCAACGGCACGACCGGTAAGAGCTGAAACAATAGCTGTGCACATGGATATACCTGCCGAAGGCCCATCCTTGGGAATGGCTCCTTCAGGCACATGGATATGGATATCAAGCTCTTTGTAAAAATCTTCGTGGATATTTAACTCATTGCTTCTGGATCTGACATAACTCATGGCAGCCATGGCAGACTCCTGCATGACATCCCCTAATTTACCTGTTACAGAGATCTTCCCCTTACCAGGCATGGTAACAGTCTCAATGGTGAGAAGAACTCCTCCGGCCTGGGTCCAGGCAAGACCGGTTACAAGCCCGACCATATCCTTTTTCTCAAGCATACCATTTCTAAAAGACGGTTCTCCAAGATATTTTTTAACAGAAGTGGCAGATATGGAATAGTGCTTTTTCTCTCCTGTTTGAACAACCTCTTTTGCAACCTTCCTTACAATAGAAGATATTTCACGTTCCAGGTTTCTTACCCCGGCCTCCCTTGTATAATCACGAATTACAGAGACAACACCATTCTTTGAAAAAGAGATTTGTTTTTCATCAAAACCGTTCTGTTTAAGCTGCTTGGGAATTAAAAAATCTTTGGCAATAATCTGCTTTTCATATTCTGTATAACCGGAAATGTGCAGCACCTCCATTCTATCCTGAAGAGGAGCAGGAATTTCATGGAGAGTATTTGCAGTTGTGATAAAAAGAACATCAGAAAGATCATAATCCAGATCAAGATAATGATCATTAAATTTTTGATTCTGCTCAGGATCAAGCACCTCCAAAAGAGCGGATGAGGGATCACCCCTGAAATCAGTACTCATTTTATCCACTTCATCAAAACAAAAAACAGGATTATTATAACCTGTCTTTTTTAAAGTCTGAATTATCTTCCCTGGCATGGCACCGACATATGTTCTTCTATGCCCCCTTATTTCAGCCTCATCCCTGACCCCTCCAAGGGATATCCTGGCAAAACCTCTTCCCGTCGCCCTGGCAACAGATCTTGCAAGGGAAGTCTTTCCAACACCGGGCGGCCCCACAAGACAGAGAATAGGTCCTTTTATTTTTTTCACCAGCACCTGCACAGCCAGATATTCCAAAATCCTCTGCTTGGGTTTTTCAAGACCATAATGATCTTTATCAAGGATCGTTTCAGCCTCATCCAGATTCATTTTTATCCTGGATTTTTTGTACCATGGAAGACTGATTATCCACTCAATATAAGTTCTAACAATTGTGGATTCCGATGACATTGGAGCCATCATCTTAAGCTTTTCAAATTCCCTTCTAACTGCGGCGGCTGCCTCTTTTGGCAATCTTTTGCGCTTAATCTGACTTTCAAATTCTTTTAACTCATCAGGTTTTTTCCCATCATCTCCCATCTCTTTTTTAATGGCCTGCATCTGCTCGTTGAGATAATGCTTTTTCTGAAGATTTTCCATCTGTTTTTTAACCCTGCCCTTGATCTTCTGGGACATGGCAAAAACCTCACTCTCTTCCTCAATGAATTTTAAAAGAAGAAAAAACCTCTCGTCAAGCTTTACCGCATCAAGCAGCTTCTGCTTATCAGATATTTTAAACGGCATCTGGGATACAATGGTATCAGCAAGTCTGGATGGATTCAAAGTTAACTCTGAAAGGTTTTGCAATGGTTTCCTGGGAGCAGAACCTGAAAGCTTTGCATAACCTGCAAATGCTTCAAGCACTGTTCTAATTGCAGCTTTTTCCTGGGATGATTCCATTGCCTGATCATAAAGAGGCATAACTTCCACAGTGACACACGCCTCCCCATCTATCAGACGAACAATTTTACCCCTTGCAATACCCTCTACAAGAATCTTAACTGTACCATCGGGAAGACGTAAAATTTGTGTAATTTTGGCTTCAGTACCCGTCTGATACATATCATTGACCTTAGGCTTAAGAACGTCAGGATTCCTCTGGGTTACCAGAAAAATTCTCTTATCCGTTGCCATTGCTTCAGACAAAGCCTTAATAGATCTGTCTCTACCCACAAAAACAGGTGTTATCATATGGGGGAAAAGGACTATATCCCTTACAGGTACAAGGGGAAGCTCTTTTCCTTTAGATTCAGTTCCATCTGGATTAAATAATTTTGATATACTGATCATTTGCAGATATTTCTCTTTTTTATTACTGCCATGGGTTTAAACTTTAATATTTGCGGCCTGATACCATTTATGCCTGCTTTTTTGACTGCTCAAACAGCAGTATTGGCTTTTCCTGTTTTAGAACAACCTCTTCTCCAACAACACACTCTCTGACATTTGCAATGGACGGAATCTCATACATGATATCCAGCATGGTCTCCTCCATAATGGCCCGAAGCCCCCTGGCACCGGCTTTGCGGTTTACACCCTCTTTTGCCATGGCTAAAAGAGCTTTGTCGGTAAACCTCAAATTAATCCCCTCATACTCAAAAAGACGCTGATACTGCTTTACAAGGGCATTTTTAGGTTCCGAAAGAATCTTTATAAGAGACGATTCATTAAGTTCACCAAGGGAGGCGAGTACTGGAAGCCTTCCCAGAAATTCAGGAATAAGACCAAATTTAATAAGATCTTCAGGCTTGAGCTGTCCAAGGAGCTCACCAATATTCTTATCCGTTTTTTTCTTAAGTTCAGCTCCAAATCCCATGGACTTGTTGGTGATTCGTCTCTCAACAACCTTTTCAAGCCCTGTAAAGGTTCCACCGCAGATAAAAAGAATATTTGAGGTGTCCACCTTGACAAAATCCTGCTGGGGATGTTTTCTGCCGCCTTTTGGTGGTATACTTGCAGTGGTTCCTTCAATAATCTTCAAAAGAGCCTGCTGCACACCTTCTCCTGAAACATCCCTTGTAATGGAAGGGTTATCCCCCCTCTGGGAAATCTTGTCTATCTCATCAATATAGATTATTCCCTTCTGGGCCTTTTCCAGATCATAATCTGCATTCTGAACAAGGGAAAGAATTATATTTTCAACATCCTCTCCAACATAGCCTGCCTCTGTCAGAGTCGTTGCATCGGCAAGAGTAAAGGGTACATCAAGGAACTTTGCCAGGGTCTGGGCAAGAAGAGTCTTGCCGCAGCCTGTGGGTCCCATGAGAAGAACATTACTCTTCTGAATCTCCACATCATCTTTTTTAATCTCTGTATCAAGACGTTTGTAATGATTGTAAACAGCAACGGAAAGAATCTTTTTGGCATTATCCTGTTCAATAACGTATGAGTCCAGAACCTCCTTGATCTCTCTTGGAGTGAGAATTTTTTTACCATTTCCACCGGCATCTTTCTTCTCTTTCTCTTCATCTTCAATGATCTCATCGCACAGGCCAACACATTCATTACAGATATAAACACTTGGCCCTGCAATGAGTTTTGTAACCTCTTTCTGACTTTTACCGCAAAATGAACAAAAAAACTGATCGCCCTCTTCATCTTTCTTGGACATACTACTTCTCCTTTACAACCTCTTTTTCTTCCAGTTCTTTTCTATCAGTAACCACATGATCCACAATCCCGTACTCTTTGGCCTCAACTGCTGACATAAAAAAATCACGATCAGTATCCACTGAAAGCTTTTCAAGATCCTGACCCGTGTGGCTGGACAAAATTTGATTTAAAACATCCTTCATTCTGAGTATCTCAGTAGCCTGGATCTTGATATCCGAAGCCTGACCCTGGGCACCGCCTAGAGGCTGATGAATCAGAATTCTGGAATGGGGAAGGGAATAGCGCTTTTCTTTTGCACCTGCAGCAAGAAGCAAAGCACCCATACTTGCAGCCTGCCCAATGCAGACAGTTACAATATCAGGTTTTACATACTGCATTGTATCATATATTGCCAGCCCTGCGGTAACAACACCGCCCGGGGAATTGATATAAAAACTAATATCCTTTTCAGGATCTTCAGATTCAAGGAACAGAAGCTGAGCCACTATAAGATTAGCAACCTCTTCATCCACTGCAGAGCCAAGAAAAATTATTCGATCTTTTAAAAGCCTGGAATAGATATCATAGGCACGCTCACCCCTGTTACTCTGTTCAACAACCATGGGAACTAAAGGCACGGTTATCTCCTTATATTTTTTTTGTATCTAATATTCATGAGTCTATCTCTGCTCACAACAAACACTTAAACCTGGTCTCCTTCGGGGACCATACTATGCTTTCTGATCATCCTGACTGTCAACGTCAGCATCATCACCGGGGTTGTCAACTTCATCGGCATGGGGGTCAACCTCCACAACATTTCCATGCTCAATTATAAACCTTACAGCCTTTTTTTCAAGCTGTGTATGTTTATAATACTCCAACTGTTTTTCATGTTTTTCATCTATCTTAAAAAAGTTTTTAACGGCATCCACTGTGGCATTCATTCCTGCAGCCATCTCTTCAAAACTTTTTTCAAGCTCTTCCTCTGTAAGCTCAAGCTTTTCCTGCTCTATGATCTTACCCATGAGCAGATGCCTTTTTGCCTGCTTTTCTGCAACATCACGGTATTGTACTTTCATGGTCTCTTTGCTTAAACCGGCTTCTTCCAGAGAAGTGTTGTTCTGAAGATATGCCTGCTCTGCTTCGGCCACAATACCTTCAAGTTCGGAATCAATAATGGTTTCGGGAACTTCAAACTGATTCTTTTCAAGAAGATCAGTAAAAACCTGCTCACTTAATTCATGATCTATTCTTCGTTCATAACCCTTTGCAAGGTTATCACGGATTTCATCCTTAATCTGTTCAAGAGACTCATATTTTCCAAGCCCCTTGGCAAGAGTATCATCAGCAGGAGGCAGAACTTCCTCCTGAATCTCCTTTAACAGAACCTTATATACAACACTCTTTCCGGCCAAAGCCTCAACTTTGTAATCATCGGCATAAACAACCTCAATTTCCAGCTCTTTTTCAGGAATAACACCGATCAGTTTAGCTGAAAACTCTTCAGGTAGTACCTCTCCCCCAATTGCCATGACATAATTTTCAATTTTCGGAGTTGCATCAAATGGTTTTTCGTCCACAAACCCTTCATAATCGATAAGGACAAAATCATCCTCTTTAACAGGGCGTTCTTCTTTAACTGTCTCTTTTTTTGCCATGGTTTTTCTGATTATCTGAATCTGGGTATTAATCTCGTCATCAGAAACTGAATACATGTTTTTTTTAAGCTCTACCCCTTTAAAATCGATAACTTCAATTTCCGGCATGATATCAATCTCGATATCAAAAAGATAGGAACCCGCAGGTTTCAGTTCAGGCGGATCAACTTTAGGTCCCCCGACAATATTAAATTTATGCTCTTCCAATAATTCTGCAAATGAATCCTTAATCAAACGGGAAGCAAGATCTGCATGGACATCCTTTGCAAATTTTGCCTCAAGTATTTTACGAGGCACCTTACCTTTTCTAAATCCCTTGATAGCTGCCGTCTTGTTCAGATCGCCATAGGCCTTGTTAAGTTCCTTTTTAACATCCTTTTCAGGAATCTCAATATGGAGTATCTTTTTTACCGTATTTTTATCTTCAATTGTTACCTGCATGCTTTCCCTTCCTTAAATTAATAAAAAAAGCTTTTGAGAACAAATTCCTCCATTCAAGGAATCCCTGACTCTTTAAGCCTCCTGTAATGATAAACTGATTGTTATTTAAAAGACTGCTTTCTATTAATTCTCTTTTATGCAATAAAAAAAGCAGGTAATTAAAATTAACATACCCTGAATAACGGCCATGGCAAAACAAGCGGCCACAATACCCTAAAGGGCAGAAACCAAACAATGAAACGTTCCTGCTTCTAATCATTTAAGCGGAGTTTCATATAACCGGCATGGCCGGAGCATGGTATCTCTAATCGGCCACAACAAAATATGAAAGTCATGCCATTGCAGTACGTTGGACGGACTTTCATATAAAAAAAGTACATTAAACTAAGCTTTATAAGTACAGGTGTCAAGAAAATTGAAAAAAGATTTTATTTCAATACTTTGTGAGACCACGGCTTTTCTGATCTGATTTTACATAACCGGCATAACCGTAGGGGCGAACGGCCGTTCGCCCGTACAATCATCGCCTGTGCGGATATTTGGTGAAATTGTGGGTGGTAAAATGAAATTGAATGATGCGGGGGTAATGGTGAAAAATGAATGGTTAGCTTTTTTAAAATTTGGTTTTA
>JAYEHB010000051.1:0-2638 GCA_034659375.1 Thermodesulfobacteriota bacterium | reverse complement strand
TTGAGCAGGCCAAAGCCAAAAAGGGCGAAGATGGGGTACAGGCCTAATATTTACCTGTAAACGCTTGCAATTCGACGAATTACAGGTAGTTGATATTAAGCCTGCAAATGGTTACAAAATAGTGACTCCTGTTCATGATTAATTTTTTTTTTGCTCTGTTATTTTTGCACCAATCCCTTTATCGGTATAACTGCCATGGGCAGCCTTGGTGGTCTAAGTCTGCACACAACAAATGATAAAAGTTACACTCCTGTTTTGACAGGACTTTCATATAAAAATGCATAGTGGCATCGCTACATTCCTGCTGCACCCCTTCCAGAAATACTCCTTCCTGCCAAAGGGTTATAGAGTTTTGTAATTGCAAATTTCATTACATCTATGGATTTCATTTCAAGTATGATATTTAGTAAAGTAGTGTCTGCTTCTTCAGGAAGAGTACAGGCATCGTTGTCGTCAAAAGTTAAATCTTTAAATCCTTTTAAGAGTTTCTTTTTGTCTTTTTTGGTCATGCCTACCTGAATTGCCTTTTTAGCGTCAATCTCCTGAATCTGGTCTGCAAGTTCAGCTGCTTCAATTTTTTTTAATTGTTCATCATCCAAAAATACATTAATGTAAAAATCTGACATACTAAGACCTCCTGTTATGTAATAAATAAAGAACCATCACTTGAAAAAAAAGGTTTTTCCGTTGATAACAAAAAAACCTTTTATCTGTTAGGCCTTTAGGCCGTAAAACCCAAGCCTTTAGGTTTGGGATATAAGTTTTTGCTTTAGCAATTTTTTGTTGTACTTTCCAGCCTATGCATATTTGGAAAGTACCTGTATGAGGTCAGCGGCATAGGGCTTTGTCAACTTTTGTTGATTCTTGAAGTTTTTGTGATAGAGACTAATGTTCTATCCTGGAACTAAAAAACCAGTTGGTCCACATCGACATTGTTTAGAACCTTTTCTGAGTTGGACTTAGCCTACCCAATCAGCTATGTTTACTTCCCTCTGCTGACATTTCCTCCAACGACTCGACTTGTGGAGCATCGAGGTCAGCCTATATATGTTCTAAACGGCTGCTAAAAAAACTACTTTTAGCTGTCTAATCAAACCACAAATCAGCAGTGCTGATTCGAGCCTGAAGAATTGAGCTTTTGCAAGCCCAAGTCTTTAGGCTTGGGCAACTCACCTGGGATGACAATCACTACAGCCTGTGGGGGCAGCATCTTTGTCCTTCTTGGTATACCCTTTTTCTTTGTTGAAAGCCTTGTGGCAGCCTTTGCAATTTTCGTGCATAGCATATTTTTGATACTTTTTGATCTTCTCTTTTTTAGAGATTTTTTCGCCTTTTTTCTTTTTTGTTTCTTTGTGACACTCTACACATCTTTGAACATCATCCCCCATTTTAAGATTAGAAAGAGGTTTGCCGTCAGCGTCATGGTGACACTCACCGCATGATTCAGTGTACTCTTCAGCATGTTTTTTGTGTGTAAATTCTACCAGATTTTTTTTGTGTTTGGCATACTCTTTTGTTTCCATCTTAAAGGTATCAGCAACTTCAGTGCCTGCAAAAATACCTGTGGAAGAAAAAAGAATAGTTACACCTGCAATCAACATCAAAACTACAATTTTTTTACTCATAATCCCTTGTACTCCTTTAAAAGTTTAAAATTAATCCTCAGGGTTCACTCAAAAATTAATTACCAATTTCAGGAGTTGAGTGAGCCCTTACCTAACCCTATATGAGCTGCCAAAAGCTAAAGCCTTTGGAACTCTTAACTTTTAATCTTCCTGTGTACCAAATAGGTAGGTAGAGACCCTTAATATCTCTCCACAGGCTTAACATCCCGCAACTCCTGCGGTAGTCTTATTCTAAATTTTGTAACTTACTTTATAATATCGGATCAACCCATGTCAATAATAAAAAGATATTTGTAACTGTTCCCAGGATGTTTTGATATCAATCATCCATTTTTAAGAATAACACCTGCACCCGTGGATAATTTTTGTGACTTTCGTCTGTTGGTTCTGCATCTTCGACCCGTGCTAAAAAATTGTCAACCGGCAAATAAAGGATGCCAAAACGTGGGTGTTTCTATTTTTTATCTTCTTCTTCTGATTCTTTTTCTTCAATCTCATCCTCTTTTTTTGCAAAGCAGCGTGCTCCTATTATGCTGATTTCGTATAAAAGCATCAATGGAATTGCCATCATAGTCTGTGTTATTACATCTGGCGGAGTTATCAGAGCAGATCCTGCAAAAAAGACCAATACAGCATATTTTCTGTTTTTCTTTAAAAAAGCAACTGATACAATGCCCATCTTTGCCATAAAGGTTATAACCAGAGGCAGCTCAAACACCATACCAAATGCCAGCAGCATTTTTGATGCAAATCCAAGATACTCTTTCATGGAGGGCATGGCCTGTATGGTCTCTGTTGAAAATCCAAGAAAAAATTTGAATCCATATGGAAAAACTATAAAATAACCAAAACTTGACCCTATCAGGAAAAATATTATTGAAAGCAGAACGACGGGCACAAGGAATTTTTTCTCTTTTCTGTAAAGCCCGGGGGATACAAACATCCAGAATTCATAAAACAGCACTGGAAGAGCCAGGATAATACCTGCGAGAAAGGAGACCTTAAGGTAGGTG
>JAYEHB010000050.1:0-2653 GCA_034659375.1 Thermodesulfobacteriota bacterium | reverse complement strand
TTATCTCTCCTTCTGCCATTGGAAAAGAACTTTCCAATACCATGCTGAGAATTTTAAAAACTCCTTTTAAAATCATGGAAAGCCTGCCATAATCAATTATGAATTATGAATTATGAATTGTGAATTATGAATTATGAATTTTCAATTTTCAATTTTCAATTAAGGGCAAAAAGGAGAGGCCGGTTTAAGATATGTATTTAATATCATTTTATGTACCTGAAGCCCATTTACAAAGTGTTAAACAGGCACTTTTTAAAAAAGGTGCAGGAAAATTTGGCAAGTATGATTCATGCTCATGGCAGACAATGGGCAAAGGTCAATTCAGACCCTTAACGGGCAGTAACCCGTTTTCAGGTGAACATGATAAAGTCCACCAGGTTGATGAGTATAAAGTTGAAATGGTCTGCAAAGATGAAATTCTTATTGATGTGCTAAAAGAACTTATTAAAACTCATCCATATGAAAAACCGGCATACCATGCAATAAAAACAATAACCCTTGAACAATTAAGTGATAATTATGAAATCCAGTAACCATGAGTCCATATTTCAAAAATATGGAGAAATAACCTATTCTGCCCTTGGCTCAATGGGACAATTAAAAATTGTGAATATTCTCAATTTACTCCAGGATACTGCTGCTGAACATGCATCTCTTCTCAAAATTTCAGGCTTTGATCTTGCAAAAAAAAATCTTGCATGGGTCATATCAAAATACAGGATAAAAATTTTAAGTAATCCTCCATGGCTGGAAAAACTTCTAATAAAAACATGGCGGTTTCCATGGAAAAACCTCTATGAGTTAAGACATTTTCAAATAACAGGAAAAAATGGAGCTGAAATTATAAATGCAACTGCTGCCTGGGTTATGGTAAAAAAAAGTAACGGGCTGCCCGTTCGTTTGAGCCGATACCTGGAAAAAGAGATGTACACAAATAATTCTACTGATATAACAGATCCTTTTCATGATCTGAAAAAAATTGAAAAAATTGATTTTCAGCTGCCATTTAAAATAAGAATGCAGGATCTTGATCTTAACAGGCATGTGAACAATGCCATCTATGTAGGATGGGCTGTGGAAACTGTTCCTGAAGATATTCTTAACAACTTCATACCAGAAAAGATTGATGTCTTATTTCAAAAAGAATCATTTTATGGTGATAAAATTACATCAAAAACTGAAATAACTGAAAAAAACCATAATCCTTTAACCTTACATTCAATAATAAGTAACAATAGTAAAAGAGAACTTGCTTTTATTAATATTCTCTGGAAACCAATGGAGTAAATATTTTATATGGATAAGCTTTAATGAAGAAAGAGCAAATTACAAAAGCATACAGCTTATGTATCAGATTTCTTGCTCCAAGAGCCAGAAGCGTAAAAGAGATAAATGATTATCTTGCAAAAAAAGGGTTTAACAAAGATGTGAGGAATGAAACAATTGATCTATTGTTAAATAAAAATCTTCTTAATGATAAAGAGTTTGCATATCTCTTTGTTGAAAGCCGGGAAAAATTCCGTCCACGTTCAAAATTTGCACTGGAATATGAGCTTCGACAAAAGGGCATTCAAGAAGCAATAATTGAGGAAGTACTCATGGATATTGATGAACAAAAGTCTGCATGGATAGCTGTTGCATCAAGGATTGAAACCTGGAATATCCATGGGCCTGACAAATTTAAAAAAAAAATAATGAACTATCTGAAAAACCGCGGATTCAGTTATGAAATCTCCATTTCAACCTATTCTCAATGCTGCAGCAGCTTACAATGCAAAGAATTATAGAGCAGATAGCACAAAAGATCCTGTGAACACTTTCCGGCCGTGCCGGTTATATGAAAGTCCTGGCAAACCAGGAGTAGGGGCAACCCCCTGTGGTTGCCCTTCATCAATTTGTTGTGTGCAGACTTAGACCACCAAGACTGCCCGTGGCAGTTATAAAAATTTAGGGAAAAGCGATAATGAAAATTAAATTTTTTGCAGTTGGTGGAACAATTGATAAAATTTACTTTGATGCCATGAGCACATACCAGATTGGCCCGCCGAAAATAGAGGAGATACTTAAGGATGCAGGGGTCAACTTTGATTATGAAGTAGAATCCCTCATGAAAAAAGATTCTCTGGATATGAATGAAAAAAATCGTAAAAAGATTCTTGATGCTGTAATGGATGAAGAGTGTCAGCACATTATAATAACCCATGGAACTGACACAATGATTAAAACTGCACTAAAACTTAAACAGGTAAAAAATAAAACCATTGTTCTAACAGGGTCCATGGAGCCTGCCTGTTTTAAATCAAGTGATGCCTGTTTTAACCTTGGCTCTGCAACCGCCGCTGTACAGGCTCTTGCACCGGGAATATATATTGCAATAAACGGCAGAATTTTTAATCCTGAAAATGCAAAAAAAAATCGCAGCTTAAAGCAGTTTGAGGAAAAACAAATCCCATAAATCTTTAAGCCAATGTAGATTTATTAATTTCCAGGACCCTTACATTGGACAAATTTCATATCAAAATAGGAAAAAAAGTTCCTATTATCTATTACATATTCTTCATATTTACATAATCTTATTGACAGACAAGCTTATTTTAAATATGTATATAAACTATAAATATAAAAACATGCTGAAAAACAGGTTATACAACTT
>JAYEHB010000049.1:0-2677 GCA_034659375.1 Thermodesulfobacteriota bacterium | reverse complement strand
AAGCTTCGTGCTGTGCCCCTGATACAGGGCATTGCGCATTTCCTGGTGATTGAGCTGAGTCCCTCCCCTGTTTACCCGGTCAAAAATATCGTACTTGACCCGCTCCGGGGTGGGAGGCTCAATAATATAAACAGGAATTTGGTAACGTTCCACTTTGCTTTTATACAGGGGGCTTAGATCCTGAAATTTCTGCCCGTTGAATGAGGGCAGCATTGTCAGTTTGTCCAGCCTGAATTCGTTGTTCATAAAAGAAATAATGGTACTGATTCGCTGACGACCGTCCACCACTTGTTTTTGACCGTTTTCATCTTCAAATACATAGACTACAGGCAAAGGAATGCCCATTAAAATGCTTTCAATAAGTTCGCGCTTCTGATCCATTTCCCAGACCAGCCCTCTCTGGAAAGGGGGTGCGATAACAAGATCTCCTGTTTCCTCGGCCATACGCTTGATTTCAAATGCACTGTACTGATCCCGGCTGATCTTGACAGTGGCATCTGGATAGATGTCCGGATCAGGTGAATCATGGTTTAAGCCTTCCTCGGCTTCGAGCTTGTCTTTGTCTGGTGCCATGATATATTTCTTCCACGAATCTGCACCCCAGTTGAATGCCCTGAGGGCAGCTCTTCAAGCTATTCAACGAGGCAGGTTACTCAACCCCGCTTTGGCTGTTTTTAGATTCAAGACTCATTTTCTTCCCTGCCATTAACAATCAAACCCATTCAGTTGATTTTTCCTGATGGATTTGTTCATAAATTTCCGAAATACATTGTAGCAGTCCCTGTCCCATATCAATATGAGGATTGATCCTGGCAGTGTCCACCGGCTTGATCTTGCATTCATCAATATCAGCGATGCCGGCAAAATTAGACCACGTCCATGCCCTGAACAAGAGAGTCCATGTCTGTTTCATCCATGAGATCGCCTGTCTCCATGGTCTGATCCGAACGTAAATAAGGGGAGGGCTGGATATCAAACAATGTGACCGTGTGCCCGGCATTGCTCAGGGCATCTGCCACATGGCTGCCAAGGAATCCAGACCCGCCTGTTACCAGGATATTCATTGAAGCACCCCTTTTTTTTGAGCTGTGAAATCAGGTTTTGTGCGGCCTGGGACTCCATCATGATCCTGGCTTCCCGGGCATAGGAGCCAATATGACGGTGAGCAGCACATTGTCAAGAATGCTTGAAATTCAAATTCAAAAATTCAACTCTGAAATCCTAAACATCTATACCTGAAACGGCTCTGGTTTACAAGAAATTGCCTTTTTTTTCTTAAACCGCCAATTTTGGGGTCAAAATTGCCACTCTAAGCCTGTTTTGAGCCCTTTTTTTGAAGATATTTGTATATATTTCAAACACTTAGCACGGCCCGACCCCATTACCTCCTGCCGAAGATCCATTTAAAAGCAATGTCATTGTACAGTTTTATTTGCATTGGGGCATCCTGAAATTTGAAATTATTTTATTGACATATTATATGAAAAAAATGTTGTATTGTAAAGATTATTCGAGATTTTTCATACCTTCGGCCATATGTTAATTGTTGTGCGGCTGTCTGATTCAGACAGCCTTAGAAAAATCAGAAGTGTAGCAGGAATTAGAAGTAAGCCCATAAAAAAAATATGGGCTTGGTTCTAAGCTCGGCCACTTTTGACAGCACACATCAGATAGCAATGGTTAAGCTATTGAATTTTATTGTTATATTTAATTGCTGACTGTTGGGTGCATCCCCCCGCATGATTTTTCCCAGCTTGCACTGGGCTTTTGTAAGTTTTACAGGGACCTGAAGCGCCAACCAAAATCGTTCCTGTTCATCCGCGGTCATCTGCAGCACCTGATTTTTGGCCTGTTCAACTTCCTTTTTTGCTGTAAGTACCAATACCAGGCGGATATAGCCAGACAACCCCACATGACGCAATTTTGCTGCTTGTATAACGGCCTGCTTGCTTTTTGGGTCCAAGCGAGCCTGGGTAGAGCCTGGAGAGTCTTTGTTGCTTTGTTCATCATAATTCACCTCTGCTGAATAATGTACTCCGATCTGCATGCACTGTCAAGAACTTAGGGAGCTTCTTTGGGTTGGTTTATCGACCGGGTCAGGCAGGAACACGGGGTAGCGACCAGCAATCGGCAGATACTGGAGACTGGCGGCTTCCCCTGGGTGCAAAGACCTATGGGCATTGCAGGAAGATCCTGCAGCTTAAAACGCCCATTTTGATGGCAAAATGGCGGGTTTAAGGGGTAAAAAAGACTTATTTTTAAAAGTATATGATATAATTACAGTAAGTTAGCCAGGTCCGACCCCACCAACCGTTTCACAATATAGGCCCTTTTCAGAGGGTATAATCCGAGATTATCCTTTAAATATCAATTATTTTTCATGACCCGACCACAGGACCTCAGGACCAACCAGGACCAAATGTTGCATCGCTGTGTGATGTGGTGTGGATATAATGGGGCCACTACCCTTGCGATTCTTGCCATGAGGTTCTTTTTAGATGTATTTGAGGCGGATGTTAATAATTAAGTGTGGTGTCCCCGGAATTCCCGAAACTCGGGAAACTGCCTTTGACGGACAAAAAGAGAATCAAACTCCGCCCGCAGACACTCCATCTTTTTAATGAAAAAAATGCTCCACCTCTGTTAGTGGAATATCCAGCAGGCTGGCAATTTTTTC
>JAYEHB010000048.1:0-2680 GCA_034659375.1 Thermodesulfobacteriota bacterium | reverse complement strand
TTATGAATTGTGAATTATGAATTATGAATTTTCAATTATGAATTTTTAATTTTCAATTTTTAATTTTCAATTTTCAATTTTCAATTATGAATAGTGATAAGAGTTTCATTTTTTGTTGTGACCGATGAGAATAACCATGCTCCGGCCATGCCGGTTATACAAAAGGGAGGGTAAGGATCTTGGAAAAGAGTGTACCTGCGTATTTTACTGATGTTGAAAAATGTGTTGATGATCTTATAAAAATGGTTGGCAAAAAGATTGTTATGGCTGCTCCTTTGGCTCTTGCCAAGCCAAATCATCTTATTAATGCCCTTTATGCAAGGACGAAATTTGATCCTGATCTGCATTTTACTCTTCTCACGGCTGTCTCGCTGGAAAAGCCTACAGGGTCAAGTGAGCTTGAAAAAAGGTTTTTAAAACCGCTGGTGGAACGTATCTGGGAAGATTATCCTGATTTTGAGTATGTTCTGGATATGCGGAAGAATAAGATACCTGAAAATTTTGAACTTATTGAGTTTTTTAACAAGACAGCTGGCTGGATGAACAATGCCCATGCAAAGCAGAACTATCTTGGTTCCAATTATACCCATGCAATAAGGGATGCCGCAATAAATGAATGTAATGTTATGTCCCAGCTTGTTGCTAAAAAAGAGATTAACGGCAAAATTTGCTTTAGCATGAGTTCCAATCCTGACACCCATCTGGATGGTGCATTGTTTTTAAAAAAAGAGCGTGCCATGGGGAAAAAAGTGGCTGCTGTTGCCCAGGTTAATTCAAATCTTCCTTTTATGTATAGCAGAGCAGTTGTTGAACCTGAATTTTACGATATGGTTATAGACACTCCTGAGTATGATTTTAAGCTTTTTGGAGCTCCCAAAGAACCTGTGAGCAGCCAGGACTGGATGATTGGTCTTCATGCAAGCACCCTTGTCAAGGATGGCGGAACCATACAGGTGGGCATAGGTTCCCTTGGAGATGCCATAGTTGCAGGACTTGAAATGCGGCATAAGCACAATGATACTTATAAGGCCTTTGTAAAAGAGACTGGAATTTATGATAAGTTTAAAGATTTAATTGATAATACAGGCGGCGTCGAACTATTTGAAAAGGGCCTTCTCGGATCATCAGAGATGCTGGTGGACAGTCTTATTGAACTTTTTAAATCAGGTATAATCAAAAGAAAGGTTTATGAAGATGTTCGTCTTCAAAGAGTTATTAATGGGGGTAACTTTAATGAGCATGATGTTGAAAAGATTTTTAAAACCCTTGTCCATGAAAAAAAGTTCCATACCAGGATAAAGCCTAAAGAGTTTGAGTTTCTCCAAAAATATGGGATATTCAGAAAAGAGCTTCTCTATGATAAAGGATCTGCCTTTGATGGTGAGAGAGAGTATCCTCTGGATATGAGTTGTGATGAGAATTATAGAGAGGTGATTAAAAATTGCCTTGGCAGTAAACTTGAAAATGGTGTTGCATTTTATTCAAGTTTTTTCATAGGACCCCAGAGGTTTTATGAAGAGCTTAGGGATATGGATGAGGAACAGCTGAAACTCATAGATATGCGGGGCGTTGATTATGTTAATCATCTTTATGGAGATGAAGAGATTAAAAGACTCCAGAGAAAGCATGGAAGATTTATCAATGCAGGAATCATGGTTACTCTTTTAGGAGCAGTCGTTGCTGACGGGCTGGATGATAACAGGATAATCAGTGGTCCCGGAGGTCAGTATAATTTTGTATCCATGGCCCATGAACTTGAGGACGGCAGGGCTGTGACCATGATAAGAAGTACCAGAGGTTCCGGCAGGAAGAGGGTTTCAAATATTGTGTGGCAGTATGGTCACACGACAATCCCAAGGCATTTAAGGGATATAGTTGTAACAGAATACGGTATTGCTGATCTTCGCGGCAGAAAGGACTGGCAGGTTATGACCTCTCTGATCTGCATTGCTGATTCAAGATTCCAGGAACAACTTCTTGCCAAGGCCAAAAAGAGAAACAATATTCCTGAACAGTGGCAGATACCTGAAAAATTTAAAAACAATTTGCCTGAAACAGTGGAAGAGAACCTGGCTGGTCTGCGCAAAAAAGGTTTTTTCAAAGCGTTTCCCTTTGGCACTGATTTAACAGATGAGGAGATAGTGCTGGGAAAGGCCTTAAAAATGTTTAAACAAAAGGCTGATGAAAGTAAATTTGCCATCATGCCTGAATTGCTCAGTAAAGGGATCTCTTCTGTACCTGAAAAGGCCATACCTTTTCTTAAAAGAATGGAGCTTGATAAGCCTTCAGGCATACAGGAAAAACTTATGCAGAAAATTGTGCTTTCTGCCTTAAGCCTTTCCGGTGCAATTTAAGGCAAAAAGTGGCATTGTTAAGGGCTCTGGAAGAAAATAATATGAGTGTAACCAAAACAACGCAGAACCTCAGCTCATGATTATCAAAACGTAGGGGCGAACGGTCGTTCGCCCGTACTGGCATCAATGGTTAGCTTTTTTAAAATTTGGTTTTATGCACCATTTTGGTTACACTCAAATCATTTTCATTGAATTGTGGAAATTGCAGGGGCGAACGTAGGGGCGAACGTAGGGGCGAACGGCCGTTCGTACAATCATCGCCTGTGCGGATATTTGGTGAAATTGTGGGTGGTAAAATGAAATTGAATGATGCGGGGGTAATGGTG
>JAYEHB010000047.1:0-2692 GCA_034659375.1 Thermodesulfobacteriota bacterium | reverse complement strand
TTTTTTTTTATAACTACTTGATGGCATCCTTCATAAGTACTTTACACTTTTTATTTTTTTTTTACCACGGGTCGAAGACGTGGAGCGAAGCGTAACCAACACACGAAAGGCACGGGTCGAAGACGCGGAGCCAAAATATAAAAATCAAACACAAAAAGTGTAAACTGCTTTTGAAGCATTATGAAGGATGCCTGCCTGGTTATAAATATTAGAAATCGACATTTTAAGATCAATCTTTAATTATTTCTGTCAGCACCAGCGGATACGGTCAATTTGATCCAGTTTGGATAATCACTTTTTAATTGCTCATTAACTGATATTTTTGATATTTTTTCTATAGATAGAGCCTCTGTTTTTTGTGGTATATCTTATTTAAAATAATGATGATCCAGTAAAAGGAAACATCGATTATGGAGTATCCTGTTCAAAAACCATGGGCGATTGAAAAAGCAAAATATACGTCTCAAAAAATGACGGCAGGATAATCGTACACCATCATAAGTAGGGGCAACCCCCTGTGGTTGCCCTTCATCATTTGTTGTGTGCAGACTTAGACCATCAAGGCTGCCCGTGGCAGTTATACTATACAGACAGTTTTTGTTGCGGCAGCACAAATAACTTTTTTACTGACCCTGCCAAGAAAAAACTCTTTTACCCTTGAAACTCCATGCCTGCCAAGAACAATAATATTATGATCACCTTTCTTGGCAAACTCTGCAATGGTTCCTGCCCTGCTGCCAGCTCCTGAGATGATTTTGTGGTGAATATTCTCTGGTTTAAAACCTGCCTGCTCAAGTTTTTTACAGGCTTTATCAAAAACCGGGGCCATTATTTCCTGGCCAGGGGCAGAATGCTGATCATCAGAATCATCATGGGAAAATCCATCCTCTTGCCTGATCACATGGAGCAGGGTGATTGAGTAATCATATCCTTTAGCGAAATCAGCTGTAAAATCCACAGCTTTCATGACATCTAAAGAATTATCCATGGCAATAAGAATTTTTCCTGTAGGAAGCTCGTTTCCAGCAAAAAAAACAGGTGTGGACTCCAGGCTCATCATGAGTTTGTCTGCAACGTTTCCCATTAACAGTCCCTGAACCGTGGTAAAACCTCTTCTTCTTGTTACAACCGCAGAATATCCCTTGCCGGCTTCATTAATGATATCCCTGGCAACGCCTTTTTTTCTGTTTGTAATTTTTGTTATGATATTTTTCTGTTGAAAAGATGAGGCCCTTAACATGGCAACACTTTTTTCCATGAAATTGTCAATAGTCCTTTTCTTATGCCCCTCCCAAGCTGCAATGTGTACTCCTCCATGCACCATCATTGGTTCATTGGCAAGATCCCAGTAAGATTCAGGGATTTTGTGAAAAACATGAAAAAGAACGACCTGCATATTTGTAAAGGGCTCAAACCTTGCGATAAAACGTATGGTATTCAAAGCTCTGTCAGAACCGTCCACAGGAACAAGTACTCGTTTTTGTCCGCTATCTTTGTTTTCCATGATAAAATCTCCTTTTAAAAAAAATACTAAATGGTTAAATTATGCATTGGCTTTGCATCTTTGACCCATATAACCGGCATACCCTAAAGGGCAGAAACTGGCCGGAGCATGGTCATTCTCATCGGTCACAATAAATTTAGAAAGCCTGTGATTACAGTCGTTCGGATGGACTTTCCTGTAAAACTGCCACGGGCAGTCCTGGTGGTCTAAGTCTGCACACAACAAATGATGAAAGTTACACTCCTGGTTTGCCAGGACTTTCCTGTAAAACTTAAACCTCCTGATCCAATTTTGCAAGATCCATGTGCAATTCATATTCAGAAGTACCCGGCATCATTTTAATGTCAAAACCAAGTTTTTTTCCAAGTTTCTTCATTTGAGTATTTTCTGGAATTATAACACCCCATACATGTTTAAGTCCCTGTTTTTTTGCTATTTTCAGGCACCGATTAAGCAAAGATGCTCCTATACCTTTTCCCTGCCAGTTATCTGATACAGCAACTGCAAATTCTCCTTTTTCTCCATTTGGTTCAAATATTATTCTGGCAACGCCAACTATCTTTTGATCATCATTTTTACCCATAAGGGCAATAAGGGCTATCTCTCTGTCATAATCTATCTGGGTAAATTTAATAAGCATGGTTTTTGACAACTGTTTAACATGGGAAAAAAAACGCTGGTAGATACTTTTAGCCGAGAGTGAATTAAAATGGTCAATGAGCAGAGGAGCATCGGACGGGCGTATGGGTCTTATAAAAAACTGTTCATTGTCAATTGTTGCATCAAAGGCCTCCTGGCACCATGGATAGGAGCTTATAACCAGATGCATGGGAGGAGTTATCTTTGATTTTTTAATTACAACCCTTGCATCAACTGCCATAAGTTCACCATTTTTTACAATCATTGGATTAATATCAAGCTCTTCAATCTCTGGAAAATCTGTCACCAGCCTGCCAACTCTTATGAGAATTTCTTCTAACAGAGATACATCCACTTTTTTAATATTTCTGTAGCCCTTAAGTACCCTGGAGATTTTTGTCTCCTCTATTAATATCATCCAGACTGGAAAAGGCAGGCAGTCCCATGACACTGGAACGTCTTGGATTAACCGGCAGAATTTCCCCCTTAAATTCTCCTGTAACAAGATTTGTCATAATTGAGGCACCAACACTTCCTGTCTTTTCACTG
>JAYEHB010000046.1:0-2694 GCA_034659375.1 Thermodesulfobacteriota bacterium | reverse complement strand
CCCCATTCTTCTTAATGCCGAGATAACCCTTCCCGATGGTTTTCTCATTAAAGAAGAGTTTGTTGGGAAAAGTGCTGATGCCATTTATGAAATCATTAAAACCGGACAGGCTGAAGAGTCAGAAAACAGCAGTGCAAATAAAAATGTAACTCAAAATAAATCAAAAGATTCAGGTCAGGAAGAAGAATCAGATGATGAAACCTTAACTGACAAAAGAGAGGAGAAAGAATTAAATGATGATGGTAGTGGAACAGGAGATCCTGGAAAGGCAGGGGAAGTCAGGGACAATTTGCTGAGTCAGGAAAATGAAGGGAACAGTGACAGTGAACTCAACTGGAATGAAATCATGATTCATGCGGCAAGTTATGCCCGGGGAACCGGCAACCTGCCCGGAAGCATTGACAGACTAATTCAAAAAAAAATTAATCCCCGACTGAACTGGAAAGAGCTGCTGGCAAGGTTTAGTGGGTTAAGACAGGAGAGAGTACCAACCAACCACCATTTGGCCAGGTGGTTGAATTACATGAGGATTCAACAGAAACCCTGGAATGGTAAAAAAATAGATAAACAGGCAAACCACCGCCCAAAAAAGCTTGCCTCTCCTGAACAAAAAAGAGAACAAAGTGCCCCCTTTGGTCTTTAATGTTCAGGTGAGGTATTCTTCCAAGGGTACAGGATATTGCACGTAGAATCATATAAAAAAAAGAATAAAAATGCTGATTAACTGGAAAATTAAAAAGAAAAGAGGCAATCACAGACCATCACTGAATTATAAGATTGTGCTGGAAGATTTTGAAAAAAAACTTGCGGTACCAAGTATAATTATTCAAAGTATTCTCCCCAAAATCCCCAATTCCCATGAGAGCTTTTGCCTTCCTGGGACAAATGAAAGAGATTCTTTCTGGAAACCTGAAAAATTTCATTACATCAGCGTACCATACTTTAAAACAGGTGAACTGTCTGAATTCATACGATTACCCTTTAGAGAATCCAGAAAGTATCCTGAAGTTGAAGAATCCTTTAAAAGTTTGCGCTATGAATTTGAAAAAACAGTGAAGCAGGCCTATGGTCAGGAACCTTTTGAATATGACAATGAGCTTGAGATCTCAAGGAAAACAAAACAGACCATTGCTGCAAAGATCACAGCATTAAAATTTCTAAAAAATGCAAATCTGAATTAAGGATTGTCAAGGTCCATCTTTGTAAATATTCGGGTTAGTAATGTAAATGTTTGGCCAGTGCCCCATATTTGTTTGTTTGGGACTGCGTAGCATACTATAGCCAATTTCGCATGACTTCATACCATCTTTTAATTATTTAAGGTAGAAATGTATGAGGTTTATATGAAAGTCCGTCCAACCGGTTATAATGATTAGACTTTCATATTTTGGTTTCTGCTCTTTAGGGTATTGTGGCCGATGAGAATGACCATGCTCCGGCCATGCCGGTTATATGAAAGTCCTGGCAAACCAGGAGTGCAACTTTCATTATTTGTTGTGTGCAGACTTAGACCACCAAGGCTGCCCGTGGCAGTTATATCTGTTTGTCCTCTGTTTCCATCTCCATGATCAGAGCAAGGGAGTGCTTTTTATGTTCTGGATATTGTGATGCTTTTTTCAGAGCCTTTATTGCTGTTTTTATCTGCCCTGCATTTTTAGCACAGACACCCAGCATAAAAATAGATTTTGAGTTATGGTTTTTAAATTTACATGCATGGGAAAAAGCATCAGCAGCATTGGAAAAATCATTTTTCCCGTAACAGATCCATCCTTTCATTTTCCATAAAGAGTATGCAGGATAGCTTATAAGTCCCTGTTCAACAGAGGTCAATGCCTGATCATAATCATATGCATCAAGCCATGCTGAAACCATTTTTTCATAAAGTTTTTTGGATGGTTTTCGTTTTGCTGCTTTTTTATAAAAAAGGGCTGCTTTACAGGGAAGACCAATCTGATTGTAGAGGTCTCCAAGAAGAATCTGTTCTTTTACGCAGATATTTTTTTTGCACATGGCGTAGGCTGAAAAGGATTCAGCAGCTTTTCTGTAATTTTTCATCCCAAGGTGAAGATTTGCTGCAAGCTTAAAGAGACAAGGTTTTGGGCCATTCTCTTTTAAAAGCCTTTTAATAACCACAAGGGCTTTTTCTGGACAATTTTGTTCAATGCTTAGACTTACAAGCAATTTAATCCATCTTTTTTTTGGTTTGCAGATTTGACCTGAAGTTAGGAATCTCATATGCTCCAGGGCTTTTTGGGGGTTTTTGGCAGAGATATGGGCTATTGCAGCATGGAACAGAAACATGTACCTGTTTTTTTCCTGAATTTCAAAGGATTTTTCCATTGCCAGGGCGGCCATGTTGTACTCTTTTATATCAAAGCATATTTTCCCAAGATTCTGCCATCCAGGGCCGTATAACGGAGAGAGTTCAACACATTTTTTTAAATGATCAAATGCTTTTTTTTCA
This sequence comes from Thermodesulfobacteriota bacterium, assembly GCA_034659375.1. GTDB lineage: Bacteria > Desulfobacterota > Desulfobacteria > Desulfobacterales > Desulfobacteraceae > DATFJZ01. The sequence goes on along the minus strand of JAYEHB010000046.1, from coordinate 230 downwards.
AGGTTTTGCTCAATAAAAAGATTTGCCAGAAAAAACTCAATAAAATGGTGATTTTCTCCAGGATAATTTGAAATAAATTTTAAAAGAAATTCTTCAGCTTTTTTAATATCACCTTGTTTTTGAGCTTCCTGTGCTGCCACCATTGCAATTCGTCCATTGCGGGTCAGACTCTCTCCATCCTGATCGGCAAAAGAGATACCATAAAACCCACAGATCACAATGATTATCAT
>JAYEHB010000045.1:0-2697 GCA_034659375.1 Thermodesulfobacteriota bacterium | reverse complement strand
ATTAAGACTACAACGATGGACGTTATTATTACTGACCATACTACGTCAGAAACATTGCCCCGATTAGAGGGGATTAAGACAGAATTGTGTGACCAGCAAGGTCACTTGCTTCGAAGTGAGTCAGAAACATTGCCCCGATTAGAGGGGATTAAGACTCCTGCAAATATCCTGCAAGTTTTGTTAATAAAAACATTCAATGGGGCTGCAGATACAATTATGTCTTTTATTGTCTGGATATCTGTGATAACGATTGGAATGTTTATTCAGGTTTGCAGGCAGTAGAATGTGGATACGGTTTCCATCAATGGTCGCCCAGGGAATATATCAATAATGTACTTGGTGTTCCTGACCCGTCAGGTTTCAGTTGTAAGTGGCGGGTATGGTCAATCAGCGGATATGGCGGAGGAGGGTTTGAAGGAGAAGTGACTGTGCCATAAGAAACTCTTCCAGCCTCCAGGATATCTGACCTAAGACCGTACACCTTGAAAGGGCTGAAACCCGGGAGCATGCGAAAACCGGATAAAAAAAATGCCGAATCATACAAGGGGCTTTAAATCAGGGAGATATATGATGAACTTTGCACAAAGAATTCTTGACAGAAAAACATCAGTTTTTGATGTGGAATTTGTTACGCCTGCTTTTGCACTTGGTGCAGACGGGGAACATGCTGAATTAAGGGAGCAGACAATAAACGGGCTGCTCCGGTTCTGGTGGAGGGCTTTTTTCGGCAGTGATGATTTAGATAAAATGCAGAAAGATGAATCTGCCATTTTTGGAAGCACTTCCAATAGATCTGATTTGAAAATTTTTATATCAAACAGAAATTATTCAAGCCGGATTGAAAACATTCCCAGAGGGGAATTAATTCCTGTCAGATCAAAAGGAAGTACATTTAACATAAGTATTCTCGAGTATTTGTCTTACGGACTTTATGATTATGAACGCGGAAATGGCAATGTTTTTAAAAAGGGGCACATTAAAGAAAACGGCAGGTTCTCTTTAACTCTTTCCTGTTCTAAAAAAAATGAAAAAAAGATTTTAACCGCCTTATTTCTATTGAGCAAATTTGGCGGAATAGGCTCAAGATCAAGAAACGGTTTTGGCTCAATGCAAATTAAAAATTTCGATTCTTCTCAAATAACAACTGAATTTGATGAAACATTAAAATCCTTTACTGCATTTTCACACAAGGCAAAAATTTTTAAATTTCAACCTGAAAATTCCTGGTCAAGAGCGTTGTCAAAAATTGGAATTGCATACAGAGAGGCAAGAACAAGGCTTGAACCAAGACATATGTTTGACAGACGTGCTCTTGCATCAAAACCTATTATAGTTAGAAACGAAATAAATATTTCTGAAAGACACTCAAAATCCTATTTTTTAAAAGTTGTAAAAACAAAAGACAATCAATTCCAGGGTCAGATTCTTTACCTGCCTTACAATTATTACCGACCAGATGAAAGAGACAGATATTTTAATGTTTATGATGACATGAACAATTTCATTCATTCACAATGCCTTACAGAACAAAGCATCAAGGAGGCTTTAAATGATAACTAACCCTGAACCCTACTGGAACAAGAAATTATCTGCATACCTTCATGATCCCTTTGACAAGGTGTTTAAAATTCAGGGGCACGAATCCAGAGCGGCAAAACTTCTTGAAGCACTTGGCCTTCAGCAGCCTAATGAAAAATTCTGGAAAAAAGCAGACGCAATGGCCTCAGGGTTTGAAAGAGGCCAGGTGCCTTCCTACAGCAAAGATGAAAACCAGAACGGTGCTGTGGATTTTTTAAAAGATCCCATTCTGACACATCCTGTATCAGATAAAAAAATAAGGATTGATCTTCCTGATATTTATAAAAAAATGAGTCAGGATGAAGCTGTGGCTAAAATTTCAGAGGATTTAGTCAAACTCCTGGCCAGTAAGATAGGCAGAAGACCAGGTGACGGCGGATATTCAGATTTGTTTAAGGGTGATCCTGAAAAATTTGCAGAAAACAGATTTTTTTATATTCATCTCTGCTTAAGATTTGTTCTTGCAGAAGAAAACACAGCATCGCTTGGTGCGCTATGGCACAGGCTTCCTGCTGATTCAAGATTCCCTGATCATTCCATCTGGCAGCACAATGCACTTACTTCCGCCCTTTATACATGCATGGATCTGGCAGGCGATGTTAAAGGTGCCGGCATGGCCGTTTTTTCAATCACACCGGTTCAGGATTATATTTCAAACGCAAGAAAACTCAGAGATTTCTGGACCGGTTCCATTATTCTTTCGTGGCTTGCCTTTGAAGGAATCAAATGGGTTTGTGAAAACCTGGGGCCGGATCATATTTTATATCCGTCTCTGATAGATCAGCCGCTGATAAACGAATATCTTGATATTGAAAAAAATATCAGTGGTATCAGCTCAATGAACAATATCAGAGACATTGCATCTTTCCCAAACAAATTTCTGTTTCTTCTGCCCTTTGAAAAATCAGAGGAAATAACAGAAAAAATCAAAACACACATAAAAAATCAATGGGTCAGTCTATGCAGTATGTGCGAGGATCTTGCCGTAAAAAACACTCCCAGGATAAAGGAAGAAGAAAAAGCACATATCCATGACATGTTTGAAAGACAGTGCCATGATTATTTTGATTTTTCATGGGCCGCCTCAAGATTTCTGACAAAGGATGATTTAACGGAAGC
>JAYEHB010000044.1:0-2700 GCA_034659375.1 Thermodesulfobacteriota bacterium | reverse complement strand
TTAGTTCCAGAACGGAGCAGAGTCTCTGTTGCAAAGACTTTCAAGATCAACAAAAGTTGACACAAGTCCTGTACTGCTGAAACTGAACTTGTGTTCTTCAAAAAAACGTACAGGCTGAAGAACACTTATTTACATTATAACCTGAAGGTCACACGTAAGCCGAATATTTACGCAATTAGGAACTGAATAGTCCATAGTTCTCGTAACGCATTGAAAGCGTTGAATTTATTTTTTAGTACTCTAAGAAATTATTCCAATGATTTCAACAAGCTGCAAGATTTAGCCTGGGATTACAGTGAGAACTTTTGACTCTCAAATTAGGAATAGAAATCATATAACTGCCATGGGCAGCCTTGGTGGTTTAAGTCTGCACACAACAAATGATGAAAGTTACACTCCTGTTTTGACAGGACTTTCATATAAATTAAGGAGACTGTATGTCACAGAAACCAGATATAAATACCTGGAAGGAGTTGGCTGAAAAGGAATTAAGGGGAAAACCGTTTGAGTCACTTCATAGAGAGACCACTGAAGGGATTACAACAAAACCCCTCTACACTGCTGAGGATCTTGAAAAGGTTGAGTTCAAAGACGCTCTGCCGGGATTTGAACCTTTTGTGCGTGGTCCAAAGGCGACCATGTACCCTGGACGGCCCTGGACAATAAGGCAGTATGCTGGATTCTCCACTGCAAAGGAGTCCAATGCCTTTTACCGCAGGAATCTCGCTGCAGGTCAGAAAGGGCTTTCCATTGCCTTTGACCTTGCAACCCATCGTGGATATGATTCAGATCATCCAAGGGTTACCGGAGATGTCGGAAAGGCAGGGGTTGCAGTGGATTCTATTGAGGATATGAAGATCCTTTTTGATCAGATTCCCTTAGATAAAATGTCCGTCTCCATGACCATGAACGGAGCAGTGCTTCCCATACTTGCAGGATATATTGTTGCAGCAGAAGAGCAGGGTATCAAACATGAACAGCTCATGGGAACCATTCAGAATGATATATTAAAGGAGTATCTCACAAGAAATACCTATATATATCCTCCAACACCCTCCATGCGCATTGTTTCAGATATTATAGGATACTGCTCTGAGAATATGCCGAAATTCAACACCATCAGCATAAGCGGATATCACATGATGGAAGCAGGGGCTGATTCTGTACTCCAGACAGCATTTACCCTGGCAGATGGTCTGGAATATGTAAATGCTGCTATTAAAGCAGGTCTTGACATTGATGCATTTGCTCCAAGGCTCTCTTTCTTTTTCGGTATCGGCATGAATTTTTTCATGGATGCTGCAATGCTCCGTGCTGCACGCTTTTTGTGGGCAGAGCTAATGGACAGGTTTAATCCAAAAAATCCTAAATCCAAGATGCTGAGGACCCATTGTCAGACTTCAGGATGGTCCCTTACCCAGCAGGATCCATATAATAATATCATAAGGACAACACTTGAGTGCATGTCTGCAGTTCTTGGCGGCACCCAGTCTCTGCATACCAACTCCTTTGATGAGGCTGTTGGCCTTCCAACGGATACTTCTGCAAGAATTGCAAGAAATACCCAGATAATTATTCAGGAGGAATCAAAGGTAACAAATGTTGTTGATCCCCTGGGCGGTTCCTATTATGTTGAGTCGTTGACCCAGAACATAGTTGATGAAGTAAGAAAAATCATAAAGGAGATTGATGATCTTGGCGGCATGGCAAAAGCCATAGAGACAGGCATGCCAAAGATGCGTATTGAAGAGGTGGCAGCAAAAAGGCAGGCAAGAATAGACCAGGGAAAAGATGTTATCGTTGGCGTAAACAAGTATCAGATTGAAGATGAAGTTCCAATGGAGGTGCTTGAAATATCTGATGATATCCGCATTGAGCAGGTTGAAAGACTTGAAAAGATAAGAAAAGAGCGTGATCCCAAAGCTGTTGAACAGGCACTTGATGATCTTACAAAGGCTTGTAAAAATGGGAACAACCTTCTTGAAGCCTGCCTTCCTGCTGTAAGGGCAAGAGCCACTATGGGTGAAATATCTGATGCCATGGAAGAGGTCTTTGGCAGATTTGTGGCTACAACCCAGTGTATTTCAGGTGTTTATGCTGCTGAATGTGGTGATTCTGAAATTCTGGCTTCTTTAAGAAAACGTACTGAAGATTTTGAAAAAAGCACAGGAAGAAGACCAAGAATTCTTTTGACCAAAATGGGACAGGACGGCCATGACCGTGGTGTTAAGGTTATTGCCACAGCCTATGCTGATTTTGGTTTTGATGTAGATATAAGCCCAATGTTCCAGACACCTGATGAAGCTGCCAGGATGGCTGTTGAAAATGATGTCCATGTTGTTGGTGTGTCAAGCCTGGCAGCAGGTCATAAAACCCTGGTGCCGTCTCTTGTTCAAGCGTTGAAACAAGAGGGTTCCGACGATATAAAGGTGGTGGTGGGAGGCATTATTCCTCCAGGAGATTATGATATGCTGAAGGATGCAGGTGCAGTTGATATCTTTGGGCCGGGAACTGTTGTTACAGATTCAGCCAACAGAACTCTTAATGCCATTGGAGCATGAATAGTTAACAATTATGAATTATGAATTATGAATTGTGAATTAGTTTTATCATTCACCATTCACCATTCACCATTTATCATTCATCATTAAATTTGAAGTGTTAATTATGGATATTATTGATTCGGAATTTTATATTAGA
>JAYEHB010000043.1:0-2702 GCA_034659375.1 Thermodesulfobacteriota bacterium | reverse complement strand
AAAGGCAGTATATAAGCAAAAATCTTCTAAAAGGCTGGCAGAGTCAGCTTAGAAATTTATCCTCGGTAGAAAATGAAAATAAAAAGGATCTTGAAAGGTCATCTGCCCCCTTTGAAAAGATGATCTGCATAATTCCGGGGACACCATACTTAATTATTCCAAGGACAATCATTGTACTTTGTTTTTTGGCCCTGGCTTTTGAGGTTTAAAATTTCGATTCAATAGTTGTTCGATATCTTCAATAAATGCTGGTGTACCAATAGGCTTTCCTGTTCTTTCATGTTTTCTGAATAACTCAATTTCATCATTCTGTATATCTTCTCTCAAAAAAAAATTCCAGGATTTTTCAATAACTGCCATGGGCAGCCCTAGTGGTCTAAGTCTGCACACAACAAATGATGAAAGTTACATTCCTGGTTTGCCAGGACTTTCATATAAATGTCTAATAACGGTTTTGTTTTGACAAGGATATCATTCTTCCCCTCAATATGGGAACGAGCACTGCTCCATGGTGTCCCCGGAATTAAATGGTGTCCCCGGAATTAACGAAAAATAATATTGAAAAAAATTCTTTTAAAGCCGTAACCCTTTTTAAGAAGTAGAAAAAAGTTGGTTTTAAACTGACAAAAAGGGGAGGTAACATGGTTTCTTTAGGCTCAGCAGCAAAAATTATTCAACGATCAGGCAATTTAAAGGGCGATAACAGTAACTTTAATGTTGGAAACGACAGTAGTTTCAGTAGAGAAGTTCAGAAAGAGAACGAACTGTTCAGTGATCAGTTTCTCTCTTTTGAAGATCTTTTTTCGCCCAAAAGCAATACAATAAAACATTCCAGAAAAAAAATCACAGACGACATTTTTGAACTGACCAGAAATAACAGATGGGAGGATATTATCTCCCTTTATCATCCTGTTGAGGAAAAAATGCCTGATCTTGTAAAGGCAGGTCAGGATAATTTTATCCGCCAGAAAATTGCTTTTGCCATGGGACATCTTAATCGATTTGATGAAGCCATTAAAGAACTTTTGATCTGCGTTAAATCAGAGCCGGATAATTTTTATGTAAGATCGTCACTGGCATATACAGCTTACGATTCACTCTACGCTGCAAAAAACAGAGATATCTTTCTGGCAGGGCAGGCAAAGGCAAAACGCATTGAACTTGCCCATGCAAATTTTAGAAAGGCCCAGGAAATAAGACCAGATGGTGTTACTAATTTTTATCGTCAGGCAATGCTTTTCAGTCAGATTGAAAACAAGGAAAACATGGCATTACCTTTATTTCAAAAAGCCTGTGCAAACTGGGAAAACCTGGATGATGCCGAGAGATTACTGCGGCATCAGGAAAAGAAGAACTACATTAAATCACTTTACAGGACTGGAAGTCTTCTGCTTAAAAACGGAGATGGAAAAATTGCTCTGGAAAAAGTGACCCTATGCCTTGCTCTGGATGAAAAGACCAATTATGTCTCTTTATCTTTCAAATATTTTGCCCTTGGAAAGGTTCAGTTTTACCTTGGTGAATATGAAAAGGCACGGGACGCTCTTCTCTTTGCAGGCCAGAGCAGTTCAAAACAAAAACTCGATTTTGTTGCAGAGCTTCTTGCAAGAACATATCTCTCCCTTGGCAGAAAGGATAAAGCCTTAAATGCAATTGAAACCATTCCTGAGAGAATGAGAAGAGCATACTTTAGATGGACAGAGGCTGATGTCCTCTGTGCATTGCAAAAATTTAACAACGCAAAGCAGGTTTTGAAAAAATCCATGGAACGGGATAATCGATCCAGACACAAGAGCCTTATACGGTTAGTAAAGATTGAGTATTTGCAGAGGGATTTTAAAAATGCAATGGAACATGCATCTGAAGCTGTTCTTTTTTTTCGGGAAAAATGGCAGAACCCATATGGTGAAGGATTGTTCTGGCAATCCCTTGCAGCCTTTCGCCTTGGGCATCAAAACAAGGCTGAAAAGATTGCCCTTGAACTGCAGCAGAACTGTAGATTTTACCCAAAATTAGACAGGCTGCTTGCCATGATCAAAAATGAAAAAAAGCATCAGAATGAAGGATGAAGAATGAAGGATGAAGGTATCATGTTTAAATTTTGTGGTCATAATTCGACTCTTGTTTCCCCAAGTGCAAGCTTTTAAACAAGGGAACAGTGTATGCCGCTGAATTCAGGCAAGATACGGATGATTCATAAAAATAAGGGCTGAAAAAAAGGCAAAGGGAGCATATTATGGCACACCAGGCTGGACTGAAAAAAAAGGGCAGGGCAGGGGCTGATTATACCCTTTTGTTGAAAAGGCTTGAAAAATCAGTTCTTCATTCTAATGAGACCAGTGGGTATTCTGTTACTTTAAAGAATAAAGAGATATGGGAAAACCTTGACAATGAACAGAAATTAAAATGGGCATCCCTTGCCCAGATTGCCGGAGATATTGATACTGCACTTGCGGTCTATAAAGAGCTTACCCTGTCTGCCCCAACCTTTGAAAATGGCTGGGAGGAGTTTCTGGAGCTGCTTTCTATTCTTGATAAAAAAAAGGAGCTTGCGGCAGAGATTGCAAGGGCAGGACAGTATATAAGCAAAAATCTTCTAAAAGGCTGGCAGAGTCAGCTTAGAAATTTATCCTCGGTAGAAAATGAAAATAAAAAGGATCTTGAAAGGTCATCTGCCCCCTTTGAAAAGATGATCTGGCAAA
>JAYEHB010000042.1:5282-11675 GCA_034659375.1 Thermodesulfobacteriota bacterium | reverse complement strand
TGCGCAGTATCCCTTTTAAGGTTGTCTATCTTGTTGGCATGAATGATGGCGAATATCCAGGAACCTTTCAGCGTCCTGGTTTTGATCTTATTGATAAGAAAAGGGAGTTATGTGACTGGTCAAAGAGAAACGAAGATAAATATCTTTTTCTTGAAAGTATATTATCAGCAAGGAAAAAACTTTTTATAAGTTATACAGGGCAGAGTATAAAGGATAATAGAGAAATTCCTCCCTCCGTTCTTGTGTCAGAACTTCTTGATTATCTCAATATGGCTTATTCTGTCGGTGATGGTAAATCTATACATGATCATGTTGTGATAAAGCATCCCCTCCAGCCATTCAGTAAAAGATATTTTACAGGGGAAAAAAGAATTTTCAGTTATTCCATGGAGAACTTTTGTGCAGCAGCAAAGAGTGTGTCAGAAAAAAAAGAAAACCTGCCGTTAATCAGACATGAACTTATGGCAAAGGGGAAAAACTTCAATATGGATCAGCAGTTTAAAGATATAAGTGTTGATGATCTCTCTTTCTTTTTTGCCAATCCATCCAGGTTTATCGTAAAGAATATACTTAATTCTGACCTTGGTGTTGATAATTATTCTGCTGCTGAAACAAGGGAACCATTTGATCTTGATTTTCTTGAACAATATCTCATAAAAGATGAACTTTTATCTTTTTTTGTGGAACAGCAGGGTGATGTTGTCAGGAAAGAACAGGACGAGCTTTCTTTTTTTCATGCCTTAAAAGCTTCAGGAAGGCTTCCCCACGGAAAGATGGGGTATGCAGAGTTTAAAAAGAACGAAATTGAGGTTAAGGAATTTGCAGCTAACTTAGGGCCTTATATTATTGACAGGATTAACGGGAACTTTGAGGTTAAAATAATAGCTCCCGGATCTGATGCCAATGTAGAGCCTGGGTCTGGAATATCTGTTAAAGCTGTTTTTAACAATCTATTTGATTCCGGCCAGGTTTTTTTCAGGTGTGCTAAAATTAAGCCAAAGGATATTTTACATGCATGGTTTTATCATCTGCTGTTCAACCTGATGCCTGATTATAAAAAAGAGAGAATAACTTTGCTTTTTGGAATAGATGGTTCCATGAAATTTTCACCAATGGAGAGAGATGCAGCTTTGACAGAACTTGCAAAAATGGTCTCTCTGTTCAGGCAGGGTTTGAACCTTCCCCTCTCTTTTTTTCCAGATACATCTTTTGCCTTTGCCGAGGCAGTAATTGACAAAAATAAGAAAGACCTGGATGCATTAAAGGCAGCAGAGAAAAAGTGGTACTCTGGTTTTTACAATAGAGGAGAAAATGAAGACATCTATATTAAAGCCTGTTTTGGTGAGGATCTTCCTGAAACTGAAGAGTTTAAAGATAATGCCTTAAATGTTTTTGAATTGATTCTTAAAACCTGGGAAGAGCTCGACCATTGATGGTAAGGGGCCAACGGCCTGACCCCTCCATTAGTTGGGCGGCGGAAGAGCAGCCTATTTTCATTGACCACACGAACTAAACCGTGTACAATCACATCACAGTAAAAATTAGGCATGCTTCAATAAAAAGACAGGAATACCAATGAGCAAATGGACTATTCAAGATCGTGACGGTCATACCATTTACTGCACACAAGAACGCTGGCAGCATATTTTGGAGTCCAGGCCTGAGTTAGAACAGCTCTTTGACAGATTTCTCGATACTGTACGTACCGGGCGGCGCAAGCAAGACCCACTGATTCCAAACGAATATCGGTATTATAAACGCTTCGATGAGTTATTGCCGGAAAACAACCACTTGGTAGTCATCGTTATTTTTAAAACGAGCCTTGACGAATACGGAAAGTACATCCCCAACAACTTTGTGGTGACCGGATGGGCCAAGCATATTCTATCAAAAAGGTGAGCAAATGAGTAAGGCAAAGTTTTATAAGACAGACACAACAGCAAATGATGGTACACCATTGCGTTTTGTCTATGATCAGGAAGCGGATATTCTGGAAATTTTCTTTGGCAAGAACGAACCTGCTACGGGTGTCGAACTGACTGATTATATTGTCTTACGTCTCAACAAACAGACACGCCGTGCAATCAGTTTAATGTTACTTCACTTTTCCATTCTGACAGAACGTACCGAATATGGGCCGCGTAGTTATCCTTTAGATAATCTCAATGAAATATCAATGGATTTGCGAGAGTTGGTTCTTCACTTGGTAACTTCAATGCCTGTCAACCAATTTGTGAAGCTGTCTCATTTTCAGGCATCGCCGACAGAAAAAATACCATTTACCTATATAGAATTACAGCCAATGGTGGCTGCGGTTTGAGAAGTGACAGGAAAACAGAAAAAATGAACTCTGGGAAAAATCAATTTAAACCCCTTGATGTAGTTACGGTACCCCTTGATGGTGTAAATCTCATCGAGGCAAGTGCAGGAACCGGTAAAACATTTACAATCTCCAATCTGTTTTTAAGGCTGATTTTAGAATCAGATCTTGGGGTTGGAAATATTCTTGTGGTAACCTTTACAGAAGCCGCAACAAAGGAGTTAAAAGAGAGAATCCGCAATAATCTCTGTGATGCTGTTCTATACATTGCTGATCCTGCATCATGTGATAATGAAATTATAAAAGATATTCTGGAAAATTGTTTTAACACCAATGTTTCCAGGAAAGTTAGTCCAGGCGACTGTAACCATGGACGTTCTAAAGTTGTTGCGGCCGATGAGAATGACCATGCTCCGGCCATGCCGGTTACAAGGCAGACTGCTTTTAAAAAATTAAAAAGAGCCATTATCTCTTTTGATGAGGCTTCAATTTTTACCATCCATGGCTTTTGTAAACGAATTCTTGGTGAAAATTCGTTTGAATCATCCATACTGTTTAATCTGGAGCTTATCAAAGATCAAAGTACCATGATTGCTGAGATATGTGATGATTTCTGGAGAAAAAATTTTATAGACGGTGATCTGCTGCCCTGGGTTGTTTTAAAGAAAAACTCTCTTGATTTAAAAGCTTTTTATGCATTTTCAAAAAATATCTGCTTAAAATCTTTTTTAAAAATTATTCCAGATGCGGGTGATCCCTGTGATGAAACTCTTATGGCATCTTTTAATGCCCTTAAAGATGAGTGGGAAGGATCAAAAGATGAAATTAAAGAACTCCTCTGCAATGACCCAGGGCTTTCGCGGAGTGCCAAAGCATATAGAGCTGATAAACTTGATCAATACATTAAAGATCTTGAGTCTGTTTTTAATGTTGTACCCAATGAAAAAGCTTTAAAAAGTGTTTCAATGTTTGCCTCGGCAACACTTGAAAAAAATATGAAAAAAAACAAAATCGCTCCAGAACACAGTTTTTTTAAGCTTTGTGATCAGTTTCTGGAAAATGAAAAAAAATATATAATTTATATAAAGCAGAAGTTTGCACTGTTTTTAAAAAAAGAACTTAAATCAAGAAAAATTGACAATAATCTTCAGTCCTTTGATGATCTTTTGATCTCTTTAAATGAAGCTCTTCAGTCTGAAAACGGGAGAGCCCTTGCAGGTGCTGTTACTGAAAAATTTAAAGCAGCTTTGATTGATGAGTTTCAGGATACAGATCCTGTGCAGTATGAGATTTTTTCCACGCTTTTTAAGGGCAGCGATACCTCTTTGTTTATGATCGGTGATCCAAAGCAGTCCATATATGGTTTCCGGGGAGCAGATATTTTTTCATATATTGAAGCTTCCAATGATGTCCGTGGAAAAAAAAAATATACACTTGACACAAACTATCGTTCAGAAACAGGGCTTGTTGAGGCTGTTAACAAGCTCTTCTCTTTTCCTGAAAATCCATTTGTGTTAGGAGATGCAATTGCCTATAACAGTGTCACTGCATCCTCTGACAGTGGTGGTAATAAAAACAGATTAAAAATAAAAGGAGAAAAAGATTGTTCTCTTTTTATATGGTATTTAAAAAAAGAGAATCCAACTTCCCGGAGTAAAAATCCAAGCAAACAGGAAGCACTGCACGATTCAGCCAATGCTGTGGTATATGAGATTTCGCAGCTTTTGTCTCTTTCCTGCAAGGGAGATGCAAAGCTTGGAGAGAAAAAAATTGTCCCTTCTGATATTGCCATTCTTGTGACAAGAAACCAGGATGCTTCTCTTTTTAAGGATAAACTTGGAACTTTTAATATTCCTGCCGTTGTCACAAAAGCTGATAATATTTTTCAGACAGAAGAGGCAAGAGAGATTGAGCTGTTTCTTTCTGCTGTCTCAACTCCAGGGCATGCAAAAAGGCTTAATGGTGCTCTTCTCTCCTCCATGGTTGGATGCAGCGGCAATGAGATTTTTGAATTTATCCATGATGATGAAAAACTCCCGGAATATGAAGCTCACATTGAAAATTTTTCCGTTTACCATGAGTTATGGGAGAAGCACGGATTTATGCAGATGTTCAGGAAGTTTTTGTCTGATTATGATGTTCGGCAAAGGTTTTTAAACTTATCTTCCGGAGAGAGAAGAATTACAAATCTGCTTCATTTAAGTGAGTTGATTCATACTGCAGAAAAAGAGAACAATTATGGAATAAATGGAGTTTTATCCTATATTGCTGAACAGATAAATTCAGAAGAGATAAAAGAAGAGCAGGAACTGCGTCTTGAGCGGGATGATGAGGCGGTTCAGATATGTACTGTTTTTAAAAGCAAAGGACTGCAGTATCCCATTGTCTTTTGTCCCTTTATGTGGCAGCGAACCGCAGATGTCAGGGATGACGACCCAGTTTTTCATAAAGATAAAAGTCTGTTTTGCGATATCGGCTCTGATGATAAAGAGGAGAATCAGAAAAGAGCAGCCATGGAAAATCTTTCAGAGCTTGTAAGACTGCTCTATGTCGCTGTTACCAGGGCAAAAAACAGATGTTACCTTACATTTGGAAAAATCGGGACATCTGGTGCAGGATCTCTGGAGTATCTTTTAACAAAGGGAGGGAAATTTTCCGGTAATGGTGTTGTTCCCTTTTTGAAAAAAAAGATAAAAGCCCTTGATGAAGATCAGTTATTGAAGATGGTAACTGATTTTTCAAACTATTCAAACAGTTTTTCTGATTCAGATGATGTTTCCGGCAGACAAGACGGTTTTTCACATGGTTTAGATGATATTATCAAAGACCCGGGTGACCTGGTTTTTGTGTCAGAATATAAAAAAGAGCCGGGGATTTTTTATAATCCGGTTAATGAAAAAGAGATTAAGTACAGTGTAAGAAGTTTTAAGCATGACATTGTACAAAACTGGAAAATCGCAAGTTTTTCCATGTTAACAGCCGGCAAAAGATCTGATTTTTTCGCATTTGATGAAACCATGGTAAAAAAAGATGAATCAGAGTCCTTTAATTCAGTTCCTGATTTCAAAGATGAATCAGATTCATTAGGTTCAGTTTTTGACTTTCCAGGAGGTGTGGTAACTGGTTTATGTATCCACAATATATTTGAACATCTTGATTTTTCTTTAAAAAATGTTGATGCCAATAAAAAGCTTATTAAGAGCTCCCTTGTCAGGTACGGCCTTGATGGGGAAGAGGATGGTGAAAAGAGAGTTTATAAGATGGTTTCTGATGTGATTAACTCACCTCTTATGGAAAACGATTCTTTGTTTAAATTAAATGGTCTTAAAAAAGAAAACATGCTTTCTGAGCTTGAATTCTATTATCCTGTAAAGCATATCTCCTCCCTTAAGTTAAAGGATGTGTTTGCAAAGCATGGAAAAAAAGCTTTTTTTCATGGTACGGAGTTTGTGGAAAAAACAGGCAGGCTTGAGTTTAAGCCCATGCAGGGTTTTATGATGGGATTTATTGATCTTATTTTTTCCTATAATGGAAAATACTATATTGTTGACTGGAAAACAAATAATCTTGGTTCAGGTTATGAACAGTACACCATTGATAATTTAAAGCTGAGCATGGTGAGTTCTCTCTATAATCTTCAATACTATATCTATTCAGTTGCTCTTCATAAGTATCTTAAAGAGCGGATTAAGGATTATGATTACAGCACCCATTTTGGCGGAGTATTTTACCTTTATATCCGGGGGATTTCTCCTGACAAGCCTGGCTGCGGCGTTTTTTATGATCTGCCTGAAAAAGAGTTGATGGAAGATCTTTGTAACCTTTTTGGGTAAGCGTTCACAGGGCACTGCATCTGCTGCGTTGGTGGGCACTTGAAGTACATTAGTACGTCTTCGTACCCCCCGCCTTGCATATGCAGCACCCTGTAAACGCTTACAATAGGGTAACTGCATCTGCTGCGTTGGTGGGCACTTGAAGTACATTAGTACGTCTTCGTACCCCCCGCCTTGCATATGCAGCACCCTGTAAACGCTTACAATAGGGTAACTGCATCTGCTGCGTTGGTGGGCACT
>JAYEHB010000042.1:0-5182 GCA_034659375.1 Thermodesulfobacteriota bacterium | reverse complement strand
TGAAGTACATTAGTACGTCTGTTATTAATTGCGGGTTACCTAAGCAAACGGTGCTGTTTTTGGACAGTCTAATTTAAAGGTATTAAAATCATGGATAAATATAAAATTGATCTGCTCTATAAAAACAGCCTGATTCAGGATATTGATATAAGGTTTTCAGATTTGCTCTTAAAGCTTGCAGGGGAGAATGCAAGTGAAGAGCTCTATCTTGCCTCAATTTTTCTTAACAGTACAATAGTGAAATCAATGCATATCTCTTTTGACCTTGGGGCCTGTGCAGAAAAAAGTCTGGGTCATATTTTTTCTGATATTGATATATCATTGGCTGAACAATTGGAAGATGTTATTACCCCCTCCATGGGGATGTGGCGGGAAAAACTTTTAAAAAGCGGTGTTGTTGGTTTTCCAGCTGAATATAAACCTCTGATACTTGATGAAAAAAACAGGCTCTACCTTTACAGATATTTTGAGTATGAAACGAATCTGGCTCAATCCATAAAGGATAGAGTGAAAAGAGAAAAACATAATATTGATTTCGACCTTTTAAAGAAGGGGATTTCAAGGTGTTTTTCTGATAAAAGCCATGCTATTCCAGACTGGCAGAAAATCGCAGCAGTTGCAGCCGTTGTGAATAATTTTTCTGTAATATCAGGCGGCCCTGGAACCGGAAAGACATATACCGTCACAAATATCCTGGCTCTTTATCTGGAGCAGAAGAGAAATTTGAATATCGCATTGTGTGCTCCAACAGGAAAGGCTGCTGCAAGACTTTCTGAATCCATTAAAAAGGCAAAACTCAATATAAATTTTAAAGAGAGTATTGTCTCCAGGATACCTGAGACTGCATCTACTATTCACAGGCTGCTTGGCGTGAGGCCTGGATCTCCCTATTTTCGTCATAACATCAATAATAAATTGTCAGCTGACCTTGTTATTGTGGATGAAGCTTCAATGGTATCTATGCCTTTAATGACAAAATTGATCCAGGCTGTTTCAAGCAATGCCTCGATTATTTTGTTAGGTGACAGGAACCAACTGGCTTCAGTTGAGGCCGGGGCTGTTCTTGGCGATATATGCAGGACTTCTGATATTGACAGTTTTTCAACTTCTTTTTGTGAAAAGTATTTTAAAATTACAGGAGAGCATATTCCTGTTAGAGATGATAGAATCAGCAATGCTGTGTCAGATGCCGTTGTGGAGCTGAAGCAGAGTTTTAGATTTGACAGTGAATCAGGCATTGCCATGGTGAGTTGTGCTGTAAACAAGGGAGATTCTGTTAAAGCCCTGGAGCTTTTAAAACAGCACAGTGATGCTTCAATTAAATTTTTTGATCTGCCCCATGCCGGTAAATTAACAAAAATGGTTCACAGAGTATTTAAAGAAAAGATTGAACCAGTTTTTTTATGCAAATCCATAGATCAGGCTTTTACTTTTTTGGAGAATTTCAGAATTCTCTGCTCACATAAAAAAGGTCCAACAGGTGTTTCAAGGATTAATATGATTGTGGAATCCATGCTGCAGGAAAAAGGCTTTTTTGAAAAATCGAAAAAATTCTATAAAGGCAGACCCATAATTATTCTTAGTAATGATTACAATTTAAATCTTTACAATGGTGATGTGGGAATAATCTGGGAAGATGAGAATAGAGAGATAAGAGCTTTTTTTCCCGATGATAAAAAAGGCTTTAGAACTTTTTCTCCTGCAAGGCTTCCTGTACACGAAACTCTCTTTGCCATGACTATTCATAAATCCCAGGGTTCTGAGTATGATAGTATTCTGATGATTTTACCGGATAAAGAATCGCCGATTTTAACAAGGGAACTGATATATACAGGTATCACAAGGGCAAAAACAAGTGCAGTCATCTGGATGAATCAGGATGTTTTTAAAAAGGGCGTCAAAATGCGGGTGAAAAGAGCCTCTGGTCTGGCAGACAGGCTCCATGGCGATGAAACAACAGATCCCTGAGTTGTAAACTCAACTTTCTGACCTTAATTTTACCGGCTAAAGTCTCAAACCCTATCGGTGACCCCGCAACGTCCGGAAATCGGGTCTCGTTCCCATGCTTTAGCCTGGGAACGAGAAGAAGAGAAGAAAAAAGCAAAAGCATTTTTTTCTTGCAGTTTTTTTTTTCGCATTTTCAGCGGTGAAGGAAAAAATAAAATGTTTTAATTGTTCTGTTGTTATTCAAGTTTAAAGGATACTTTTAATTTCACACGATAGGCAATGATTCTGTTGGATTCCAGACGCATATCCATTTCAATAACTTCTGCAACACGGATATCCCGGACAGAGTTATCAACCGTTGTGATTGCTGTTTTTGCAGCATCTTCCCATGATTTTTCAGACATTCCAACCACTTCAATGACTTTGTAGACACTATTTTCCATTTCACTCTCCTTTTACGGTTAAATCGTTTAAAAAGTTAGTTTCATAACAATCATACCTGAACGTGAAAAAATAATAACTTACTATAGAAACGCTATCATAGTTATTTATCACAGGTCAATTAAAAAAATAAAAAAATGCGTTTTTAATTTTTCAAGAGAACCAAGCCCTGTATGCTGCTTTTGAAACCTTATGAAGGATGCCCTTTTTTTATAAAATTTGGTTGCTATCAATACAATTGATATTGTATAACTGCCATGGGCAGCCTTGGTGGTCTAAGTCTGCACACAACAAATGATGAAGGGCAACCACAGGGGGTTGCCCCTACGGTGATGAACCAATCGGGCAACTGCGAATGGTAGGGGCAGGCCCCTGTGCCTGCCCGTTGCCCCTCCATGATTTTAAATAGTTATGCGGACTTTCATATAAAATAATATAAAATAATATGGAATAAATGGAATAATATAGAACAATATGGATAAAATTGAGATACAAGGCGGAAACTGCCTTAAAGGTGAGGTGAGAATAAGTGGTGCAAAAAATGCAGCACTTCCATTGCTTGCCTCATCCCTGCTGGTTGATGGAGTAACTGAGTTTGATAATATCCCGGATCTTATGGATATTAAAAGCATAAAGCTGCTTCTTGAGGATTTTGGTGCCAGGTGTGAAACTAAGGGCTCTTTTGTAAAAATTGATTGCACATCGATAAACAAGTTTGAAGCAGAGTATGATCTTGTAAGAAAGATGCGTGCATCAGTACTGGTGTTGGGACCTCTTATTGCAAGGTTCGGATATGCCAGGGTTTCACTTCCCGGGGGATGTGCCATTGGGGCAAGACCTGTGGATATGCATTTGAAAGGGCTTGAAGCTCTGGGAGCCCAAATAAGTGTTGAGCATGGATATATAGAGGCAATGGCTGACAGATTAACAGGTACTGATATATACTTTGACCTGCCCACAGTTACTGGTACTGAAAATCTCATGATGGCAGCCTCGTTGGCTTCTGGGAAAACAGTTCTGAGAAATTCTGCAAGGGAGCCTGAGATTGTTGCTTTAGCTGATGCTTTAAATAAAATGGGGGCAGATATTACAGGTGCCGGAACTGCTGTTATAAGAATCAATGGTGTTAAATCCCTGAAATCTGCCAGAATATCTGTGATTCCTGACAGAATTGAGGCAGGAACCTTTATGGTGGCTGCTGCTGCCACAAAAGGTGATATTCTTGTTAAAGGATGTGAACCTGAGCATATGGGCGGCATCATCAGTAAATTGAGAGAGGCAGGTTGTTTTGTGGATATTACAGATCATGGTGTCAGGGTTGTATCAGGGGAAAAAATTTTAAGCACTGATTTTAAAACCTTGCCATATCCTGGTTTTCCCACTGATATGCAGGCACAGTTCATGGTTTTAATGGCTGTGGCAGAAAAAAACAGTGTGATTCATGAAACAATATTTGAAAATAGATTTATGCATGTGAATGAGCTCCAGAGAATGGGAGCAGACATTACCATATCAGGTGGCAATTATGCAATTGTCAGGGGTGTTGAAAAGCTCACCAGTGCTCCTGTTATGGCTTCGGATCTCAGAGCCAGTGCCTCTTTGATCATTGCAGGGCTTATTGCCCAGGGAAAAACCACCATTCACAGGGTATATCATCTTGACCGGGGGTATGATTCAATTGAAAAGAAATTTTCAGCTCTTGGGGCAGATATAAAACGCATTAAATAAAGGAGAAAAAATGGGATGAACCAGACAAAATTTTATTTACCGCCTCTGGTTCTCCCTTTTTTATCATTAAGCACAGGTATTCTTTTTGGTAATTTTCTTCCAGGCTTTAGAACTTCAGCCTCTGTTTTTATATTTATTATAATTTCAGCCCTTGTTTTTACTAAATTTTGCTGGTTATTAAAACCCAGGTTCAGGCTGTCTATCAATAACAACCCCGGGCTGAAAAATGAATCATTTAAAAGAGAATCATTTTTATTTAAAAGAGAATCATGTAACTATTTTTATGTGATTCTCTTTTTTTTTGTGGGATATGTTTTAATATCCTCTTTTCTTTTTCCCCATGTGAAAGATAACCATATTTCAAAATTTACTGATCAGGGCAAATTCTGGATAATTGGAAAAATTGTATCAACTCCTGAAAAATCAGGGAGAAAAAAACGCCTTGTTTTATCTGTCAAAAGAGTTGGAAAAGATGCTTTAAATACAGTTCCTGCAACGGGAAGGATTAAGCTTAGTATCTATAGCCAATATGGCAGAGACAGCAACTCCTCCACAGTCAAATATGGAGATCTGATAAAATTTAAAGCTAAAATAAAATCCATACACAATTTTAAAAATCCAGGCGGCTTTGATTATAAAAGATATTTAAGACTGAAAAATATCTACGCAAGCTCTTTTACAAGTCGCAAGAATATTGTTTTTTTATCAGAAAAAAAAGAGCACAGGTTATGTGAGACCTTGCTGGGTTTTATGGAGGATTACAGAGAAAATTTCTCACAATTTATTGTAACCCATGTTAAGGATAAAAAAAGTGCTGCTGTTTTATCAGCCCTGATAACCGGTAAAAAAGATCTGCTTGATAAAAAAACGAGAAATGATTTTTCCAAAGCAGGGGCAAGCCATGTGCTGGCAATCTCAGGGCTCCATCTATCCGTTGTTGCTACTCTCTTTTTTTATCTTTTTAACAAAATTTTATCGTTGTTTACTTTTTTGTTGATACGGGGCTGGTCAAGGAAAGGGGCAGCTCTTTTGACTCTTATTCCACTTCTCTTTTATGCGTTTTTGT
>JAYEHB010000041.1:0-2704 GCA_034659375.1 Thermodesulfobacteriota bacterium | reverse complement strand
CTGGATTTAAAAGGGTTTTTGAAAATTGAAAATTGAAAATTGAAAATTGATAATTGATAATTGATAATTGAGAATTGATAATTGATAATTCATAATTCATAATTCACAATTCACAAATGGAGTTTTTATGCATGAAATGGGTATTGCTCAACAGATGATAGATATTGCTCTCTCTTCAATTCCTGATGATATTGAAAATCCCAGGGTTGAAAAGATGAATTTAAGGATAGGCAAACTTGCAGCTGTTGTTGAGGATAGTTTAAGGTTTTGTCTGGAAATATTGTCAGAAAATACTGCGCTTCAGGGAGTTACTCTTGCCATAGAAGAGGTGCCGGTACGTCTTATATGCAGGAATTGTAACCATGAATGGGAGGTTGATTCTCCCATGTTTAAATGTCCTGAGTGCAGTGATGGCAAGGTTGATGTCCTCTCGGGCAGGGAGCTTGAAATATCAACTCTTGAAATAGCAGAATAGCTGAAAATTAGAAATTAAAATTGGGAGTATTATGGAGATAAATATTCAGAAAAAGGTTCTTGAGGTCAACGATACTATGGCTGAAAAGAACAGAAAGTATTTTATAGAAAAAAAGGTCTTTGTTCTTAATATGATGAGTTCTCCAGGTTCGGGAAAGACAGAGACTCTCTGTAAAACCCTTGCCAGGATAATGCCTGGAACAAGAACAGGTGTAATTGTGGGTGATATCTGCACAAGAAATGATGCAGACAGGCTTGAAGGTACAGGGGCAGCTGTGATACAGATAAATACTGATCAGTTTGGCGGAGATTGTCATCTGGCTGCCCATCTGATAGAACGTTCGGCAAAGGAACTTGACCTTGAGAATCTGGATCTTCTCATTGTTGAGAATATTGGAAATCTTGTCTGTCCTGCAGAGTTTGATATCGGGGAAGATGCAAGGGTCGTTGTGTTAAGTGTTACAGAAGGTGAGGATAAGCCTTTAAAATATCCTTTAATGTTTCGTTTGGCAGATGCTGCAATTTTAAATAAGATAGATCTTTTGCCCTATCTTGATTTTAATGCAAAAGAGGTGGTGGACAATATGAAGCAGGTGCATCCAGATATGCCTGTTTTTGAAATATCTGCAAAAACTGAGCAGGGGTTTGAGCCCTGGATTCAATGGCTTGTCTCAAAGGTAAAGTCAAAATTTGCATGAGAAGATGCGGAACCAGGTTTTTACGTTTATCGGGCTTGATCATAATTTCGGCCACTTTGGACCGGGTTTAGATCCGTTTTCTTTAAAAAACTATAAATTCAGTTAGTTATGATCGTAAGGATCAAGTTGGAAATTGAATGGCCGGTTTTCTGAGCAAGCCCCGTTTATCGAAAGGCTTGGACTTCTGTTTTTGCCCCATTATTTCATTTTTTAAGCAGAAACGTTTTTTTGACACCCTGAAGATTTATTGTTACTTTAATTTTTGCAAAAAAAAAGTGCTTGCAGGTAATTGGAAAGGCTGGCATGTTAATAATCGAGGTGAAAAAAATGAAAAAAACATTTTTTGGTTTAATCATTATTGTTCTGTTCAGCATATGCCCTTTTTATTGTACGTCGGCAACAGAACTTGCTTTTACTGAATCCGTTGCTGAATGGACTTTTATGGTTTATATGGATGCTGATAATGATCTGGAAAAATCAGGAATCAGTGACTTTATGGAAATGGCATCTGTTGGCTCAGATGATAACATTAAGATAGTTGTCCAGTTTGATAGAATAAAAGGTGAAACAGGAAGTTTTGGCGACTGGACTGACTGCCAGAGGTTTTTGGTTTCAAAGGATATGAAGCCTGCACCATATAACGCAATTTCTGACTGGGGTGACGGGTATGGCGGAAGAGAAGTTAATATGGCAGATCCCCGGGTTTTGACAGATTTTATAGAATGGGGCAGAATCAGTTATCCTGCAAACCATTATGCAGTAATTCTGTGGAATCATGGCGGCGGCTGGCGAAATGCAGAATCGATTGAGCCAAGGGGTATTAAAGCAATATGCTGGGATGAAACAAGCGGAATAGACGAGTCCATGGAAATGAAAGAAGTAAAACAGGCTTTTACTGCCGCAAGATGGGTGGATCTTATTGGTTTTGATGCCTGTTTAATGGGAATGGTTGAAGTTGCCTATGAAATAAGAAATCTTGGTGAAATCATGGTAGGTTCGGAAGAATCTGAGCCTGAAGCTGGATGGCCATATCATATGCTGCTGGCTGATCTTACGGCATCTCCCTTAATGACTCCGGCAGAACTTGGAAGTACCATAGTAGCTGATTATGGTGAAGCCAACGAATCTTACAGTTTCTTTGGTGGCACAACACAATCTGCAATAGACCTTTCCATGATTGATTCTCTTGCAGATTCAATTAATGTTTTTGCCTCTGAGCTTATTGATTCAGACAGATCAGATGTTTTTACAGCAAGAAGAGATAGTCTGGAATTTGATTATTCTGAACATATTGATTTGTATCAATTTGCTGAGTTTATTTCTGATACAGCTTTTGATTATGATCTTCAAACAGCAGCCAGCAATGTTTTAATCAGCATTGAGAACAGTGTGATTGCAAATTTTTGTGATAGCTTTTTTACAACTGCAACTGGTGCTCATGGACTGGCTGTGTATTTCCCAAAGAATCAATTTTTGTTTGACAAAGATTATAACGGCTCAATAATTGATTTTTCTGAAGAGACTGAATGGGA
>JAYEHB010000040.1:0-2705 GCA_034659375.1 Thermodesulfobacteriota bacterium | reverse complement strand
AAGTCCTGTACTGCTGAAACTGAACTTGTGTTCTTCAAAAAAACGTACAGGCTGAAGAACACTTTTAACTTATGGCTTACATCCCCTACCCTGAAGGGATAGGGGTTTTACGCCATCTTTATAAATAATCATTGGGTACGTACTGGTAAATATCTTAGTAATAGTATTCAAAGGTATTCTCATGAGCAAGAAAAAGAAAATTAAACCTGCTTTGCCGGTACAAAAAACAGAGCAAATAGCAGCACAACTAACAGCAGAACAATTTTCAGGGCCAATCCCTCATCCTGATATCCTCCGTGGGTATAATCAAGTTTTACCGGGTGTAGCTGAACGGATACTTGCAATGGCTGAGCTTGATCAAAGACATCAAATTGAAATTGAAACATCCGCACAAAAATTAACAGCAAACGAAGCCAAAAGAGGGCAATTATTTGGACTCATGGTTTCCATTTCTGCATTTATCACAAGCGGAGTTGCTCTTTTTAAGGGGTTTGAGAATGCAGCCATGTTTCTTGGTGGCACAACTGTCGTTGGTCTTGTAACAGTTTTTGTCACAAACAAACCACCAAAAAATAATTGTAAAGAAGTGATCAATAATCCATGAGTTAAAAAAAATAGCTTAATATTCCCTTAACACCCACCACATAACATGTAATCATACTCTCCCACCAAATCAAACAAAGCTCTCTATTCGGAGGGAGTATGCAAGATCAGCAAAACCACAATTTTTTTCAGGAGCCTTGAAATCATTTTCTTTGCCCCTGGCACCTGATGGAACCGATTTTCAAAAAAAAGTGTGGCAGGCTATGCTTAATATTCCCTGGGGAACGACTGTTTCATACCAGAATATAGCAAAAGCAATCCGCAATCCTCTGGCATGCCGGGCTGTTGGAGGGGCTGCAAGTGCAAACCCCATTCCCCTTGTAATCCCCTGCCACAGAGTTATTGGGAAAAATGGTACACTTACAGGTTTTGGAAGCGGGCTTAAAATAAAAAAATACCTGATAGAACTTGAAACTGAAAACTTGTAATGAAAATAGATAGGGTTTTGAAACTTTAACCGGTAAAATTAAGGTCAGAAAATTGAGTTAATAAAGTTCATCCTCCTGCCACTCCGTTAAATATTCATTAACAAAAGCATATTCACCACTTCCTGAAGATGGCTCAGGTTTTAAAAGAGAATACCCGATAGTGTTGATATCATTTGCAAGGCTTTTAAAAAAAGCCTTTTCAATATCATCTTTTCCCCAGGAAAGACTCTTGGATAAAACATGCTCAGTAAAATAACCCTTGGGAGTAAATGAATCGCACACAGCAACTGCCCACTCCTCTGGGAAATTATTTATTCTCCAGGGAATAAGCTCTTCAGGCTTTAAGATATCTGTTCTTTTCTTACTAAAAGGAGCCTGAACAATCTTCATTTTTCTATTTTTCCACTGCATAAGTTCCTTTAAAAGAACAGTTACATCATCTGCAAATATCCATTCATCAGGCTCTATTAGAACAGGGGGGAATTCCCGGCTTGTAAGGGCATACTTAAATGGCCCACTATCTTTCCAAAATGCTCTAAAACCCCCTACTTCAGGTAAAATTTTTCTTACAATTATATTTTCCATATTTCCCCTGACCTGAACAAGCCAGAACTTAATCTGAAGGGCACACGTAACCTTCAGATTATATTTTATTCATGTTATGATTTTTACCCCAAAACACGAAAATTAAAATTAAAAAAAGCTAATAGACAATAGTCTAATTATTGCTATATACCAGAAATAAAGGAGCTTGACCACCATGAATGTAAATTCGGCTTATACTGTAAATGTTTGGCCAGTGCCTCATAATTTGTCTATTTGGGACTGCGTAGAAATGGATAACAGCATAGAGCCAGAAAAAATTTCCTTGACCTGGAGAGCTTGCTCTGTTAACCATACATTTTATTTTGGTTAACAGACTTAAGGGAATTATGAGAGAAAAAATATTAAACATTTTAAACACCAATGCCGGGCATATTGTGTCAGGTGTTGAAATCAGCAATCAAATTGGAATTTCCAGAGTTGCTGTATGGAAACACCTTAAAAAATTAAAGCAGGAGGGATATGATATCAACTCATCCTCCAAAGGATACAGATTAGCAGATTCTGAAAATCTTCTCTATCCATTCTGTTTTAAAAACAGGGAAAAAAAAATACATTTTTTCCATACCACTTCTTCAACCATGGATTCTGCAAGAAAAATAGCAAAAAACAACGGAGACCACTTAAGTGTTGTAATTGCAGAAAACCAGACAAAAGGAAGAGGACGTCTCAACAGAACATGGTTTTCTTCCCCGGGAGGTCTCTGGTTCACGATAATCCTGAAACCTGATCTTCCTCCCCCACTCTCATTTAAAGTCAATTTTGCAGCATCCCTCTCTCTTGTCCGAACACTTAACAGGCTTTTTAAGATTGATGCAAGTGTGAAATGGCCCAATGATATTTTAGTAAAAGGAAAAAAACTTGCCGGTCTTTTATCGGAAATGGAGACAAAAGGGGACATGATATCCTTTGTAAATATTGGGATAGGTCTTAATGTAAACAATTCTCCCAAAAAAAATGAGCCAAAAGCAATATCAATCAAAGATATTACGGGCAAAAAAGTTTCAAGAAAGAAGATCCTTTCCTCCTTTCTTGATGAATTTGAATCAAAACTTTTAAATATACATTATG
>JAYEHB010000039.1:0-2707 GCA_034659375.1 Thermodesulfobacteriota bacterium | reverse complement strand
TTACAGATAGAGTAGCATCGTGTCTTTCTATTTTTCGCCGTAAGTCTGTTGACCCAAAAAAATTTAAATTAATCCATCTTTGGGCGGATATGAGGGGTGATGGGTGATTTTTGTAAATTTCCCAATTTTTGTTAATGGGATACATTGGGGACGTTCCTAAAATATTAACTTTCTATATTCATACTTTTTTTTTGGCGAGCTTACGACCCAGCTGAACAGCAACACTGACAGAGGTTGGTAATATGATGAATAGCCCCCGGAGCATCTACTCTTGAGTAGTCTGGGCATAATCACCAATTTATCAATAAAATGATTTTATGGAATGTTAATATTCTAAGAACGTCCCCCAAATTCGAAATATCTTTCAACGGCTCCATGAACGGGGAATCTCCGTATTCAGCCTTGTTAAAAACAGTGCAGAAAAAAGCATTATCAGAACATCCATGGGGCTGCCCCTTCTTGTTCCTTTCCTGCTTGTGGCAGGTGTTCATTTTAATGAGGATCTTACAAAAAATGAAGATTCCTGGGGAAAAACATTTCAAAAAAATGGGATTAAAGTATCTGTGGTTGACCACGGAGCAGGCAAGCTTAAACCAGTAACAGATATATTCTGCAGACACATTAAAGAGGCCCTGGATGTGATTCCAGTTTAACTTCAGCCAAAAACAGGCTTAATACGTCATCCACGAATTGAATCTGTTTTTTGTGTTGACACAATAACCTCTGTTTTGTTAAGTTTTTTTCTTGACTTGCCCTTTAATGGGTGACCCCTTTATTACTTTAGGGAGGCGGGAAAAAATAAATCCCAGTTTATGGTTAATATGATAAAATTACATGTTATCCAAGTAGAAAACAACGTACCACTGAAAAATCACATTGTCAAACTCTGTTTTTTATGGTATTAAGGAATGTTACTCTCATGGTGGAATTACACAAAAAAAAAGTGGGGTTACTCAGAAAAAAACTGCTTAACTTATTGTTAAATTAAGCCTTCGGCAGGAAGAGGTCAATTACTTTTTTAATAGCAAATGTCATGCCAGGGATCAAGTTTTTTTTATTAACAAGTGGTTGAAGCGGACACAGGTTTGGGGGCTGATATGGATGCATAGTTACACGAAAAATATAACCAGCAAAATGAAGCGGACAGGCTGGCCTGTCCGTCAGTGAAGTTCCGGGTTAAGCTTTGGCAATTTATTCTAAACATAAAAATTGTTAGTGAAAGGTAAACTTTTGATGAAAACATTAAAACAAGCTCTTAGAATAAGAGACAGTATTTTCGATGAAACAAAACGAGATGATACTCTCGATTTAGCAAATTTAGCAAATGACACTATCGATATTAAAAGATTTTTTCATGAAACTTTCTTTACCGATGGAGTGAAGCTTTTACTTGATACTGCATTCAAAAGATTCAATGGAAAAGCAAGCAGCGGCCTGGTAAAGCTGACACAAGCAATGGGTGGCGGTAAAACTCATAATATGATTGCACTTGGATTATTAGCAAAACACCCTGAATTTAGAAACAGCATTCTTAAAGGACGTTATCAAGATTATGACAAAAAAATCAGAGTTGTTGCCTATACCGGAAGGGAAAACGATTTAAAATTTGGCATCTGGGGGGAAATAGCAAAGCAAATCGGAAAAGAAGAACAATTCAACCCCTATTACTCACCACTGAAAGCACCAGGACAATCTGCCTGGATTGAACTTTTAAAAAGTGATGAACCTACTCTGATTATGCTGGATGAACTGCCGCCGTATCTGAATTATTGCAAAACTCAATCTTATGGAACAGGAACTCTTCTCGACATCACAACAACTGCTCTCTCAAATTTATTTAATGCCCTGAATAAAGAAGAATTACACAATGTTTGCCTGATTGTTTCCGACCTCGACGCAGCCTACTTGCAAGGCTCAAATGTCATTAAGGGACTTTTTGAAGATCTCGGAAATGAAATAAACCGTTCCTCAACAAATATTGAACCAGTTGCTTCCAATACAGACGACTTATACAACATTTTAAGAACAAGGCTGTTCGAAAAAATTGCCTCTGAAAATGAAATTGATGAAATTGCAGGTGAATTTCAGAAAGCTGTTAAAGAAGCAAAAGAAATGAGATATACTGATGAAAATCCTGAAAATATTGCCTCAGGCATCAGAACATCATATCCTTTCCATCCAGCAACAAGAGACCTCTTTGCCAGGTTTAAAGAAAACGCCGGTTTCCAGCAAACTCGTGGATTTATCCGCTTAACAAGAGCAATGGTAAAAAATTTATTCAAAGATGGCGGACTCGCTGATAAACGCTATCTAATCAACCCTTATGATATTGATTTGAACGATAGTGAAATAAGCACAATCATCAAACAGATTAAACCGGAACTATCAAACGCCATCAGCCACGATATTGCTTCTCATGGTAATGCGGTTGCTGAACAGCTTGATAATCCAACAAAATCCACTGATATTCAAGACCTGTCAAAATTGATATTTATTGCGTCTCTTTCTCGTGTTACCGGATCTATTGTCGGATTAACCTTAAATGAAACCATCGCTTACATCTGCACACCCGGGAGAGATATTACCAACCTGACAAAAAGTATGGAGGAACTGAAATTACGCGCCTGGTACCTGTTCTTTGACAAAGATAACAGACTATATTTCCGAAAAGTTCAAAATGTAAATGCCAAACTTAGTGATGAAGTAA
>JAYEHB010000038.1:0-2708 GCA_034659375.1 Thermodesulfobacteriota bacterium | reverse complement strand
TCCTTAAAGGATTCTCTATACAATAGAATCTTTGACGGTGTCACAGGAAAAAGCATGTTTGACCACAACGGTAATTCACAGAAAGAGCTCTTTTTTCTTACTGTGAAAAAGGGAAAATTTGTTGAGATCAGCCATTGACAAGTGAGCCCTGACCTGTTGCCTCAAGCACTGACTGCCACAGTTTCCCTTTTGGATCCACATTTTTTCCTTTTTCTGCCGATGCTTCCATGGGGATATGAACATAACGATTGTTCCAGTGGCTGATCAAAAGTTTTGTTTTGCCGGCCATGCCTGCATGGACTGCATCTCTTCCAAGAAAGCCGCAGAATACACTGTCATTTGCATTGGCAGGCAGGCTTCTGATGATATAACTGGGGTCAATATATTTAAGTGAAATCTGGATCTTTTTTTTAGCAAACCATTCAGCTATTGCTTGTTTTAAAAAAGTTCCAATATCCTGTAGTTTGATATTTCCCGATGGATCATACTCTTCTGCTGCATCTTTAAAGAATTTTTGACCAGTACCCTCTGCAACAACGATAACTGCATGTTTTCGATCTATAAGCCTTTTTTCAAGGGCATTTAAAAGGCCTGAATCGCCATAAAGATCAATATCAATTTCAGGGATAAGAACAAAGTTTGCATCCTGCTGGGCAAGAGCTGCTGTTGCTGCAAGAAAGCCTGAATGTCTTCCCATGAGTTTTATAAGACCTATGCCGTTGGGGTAGGCTTCAGCCTCGTTATGTGCTCCTTTTATGGCATCTGTGGCAATGTCAACAGCTGTGTCAAATCCAAAAGATCTTGATACAAGATATATATCATTGTCTATGGTTTTCGGGATGCCGATAACACTTATTTTCAGATTCCTTTCAGTGATCTCTTCGGCAATTTTTTTTGATGCAACAAGGGTTCCGTCTCCTCCCACCATAAATAGTATGCCAATGTTCATTCTCTCAAGACAATCCACAATAGTGCTGATATCCTGGGTTCCCCTGGAGGAGCCAAGTATGGTTCCGCCCATGTCAAGAATGTTTGATACAGATCCTGGATTCAGCTCCATTACATCATGCCCGTAGTCAGGAATAAAGCCCTGGAGTCCATATCTGATACCGTAGATATTCCTCACGCCATAGCAGTGATACAGTTCAAGAACCACAGACCTTATAATATCATTAAGGCCGGGGCATAGACCTCCGCATGTTGTTATGGCACATTTAAGCTTGCTTGGATCAAAATAGATCTTCTCCCTGGGTCCTGCCTGGTCAAAACCGGGAAGCTCTTTTTTTTCACGGATCAGTTTATCAATATTTTTTTTTTGTACGTCAATAATAATTTTGTCATCATCAGATACAAACCTTTTTTCATATCTGCTTTTTGATTGTTCTCTGCTTTTTGATTGTTCTTGAAATGGTGAGGGAATTTTAGCCTCTCCAAGGTTTTCGATTTTAGTAACAATACTATTCATATCCATTTTTTTCTTCCTTGTTTAGGCATCCTTCATAAGTACCTTACACTTTCTGAGACCATTCCTTATTTAAAGGGGATTTCCCCAAAAAAGTGTAAACTACTTTTATGCTGATATGAAGGATGCCCTTTTTTATTATGCTCCATTGAATTTAAAGGCTCCCTTGCCCAGAATGTCGTGCAGATGAAGCACTCCCTCTATTCTGTTCTCTTTATCTGTCACAGGCAGAACAGTGATCTGGTGTTTCTCCATTATATTAAGTGCATCATAGAGAGGTGAATCCTGGGATATTGTGCGTGGATTCTCAGTCATAATCCTGGTTGCAGAGATCTCTTTGAAAGTGCCCGGTTTTTTTGCAATAAAGTGTCTTACATCACCATCGGTAATAATACCTGCAAGAATTTTTTCTTTGTTCAGGATCAGAACAACACCCAGTCTGGATTTTTCCATGGCATCAATTGCCTGTTCCATGGATGAATCCATTGGTACATGGGGAATGGCAGAACCAGTGAGCATTATTTCACCAACCATACCTGATAGTCTCTGCCCCAGTGCTCCTCCAGGGTGGGATTTTTTAAAATCCTTTTTTTGAAACTTTTTTTTATGTATGAGAACCACAGCCAGTGCATCACCCATTGCAAGCTGGGCAGTTGTGCTGGATGTGGGGGCAAGACCTAATGGACAGGCCTCTTTTTTTACACCTGTATCAATTATAATACCGCAGATCTTTGCCATTGTGGAGTCAATATTTCCGGTAAAAGCGATCATTTTGCAGCCAAGAGCCTTGATTGAAGGCAGAAAAATATTCAACTCATCGGTTTCACCTGAATTGGAAATGGCAATGAGTACATCATTTTTTGAAACCATTCCAAGATCTCCGTGCATTGCCTCCACTGGATGGAGGAACATTGCATTGGTTCCTGTGCTGGTCAATGTTGCAACAATTTTTCTTCCAATCAGTCCTGATTTTCCAATTCCAGCCACAATTACCCTGCCGGTGGAAGAGCAGATTATGTTTACCATTTTTTCAAAATCAGGACCTATTTTTTCTGTTAGATCAAGAATACTCGCAGCTTCTGTTTTTAAAACTTTAACAGCTTCTTTTATAATCATTCAATTTCTCTTTTTTTTGTTTTTTACTCAACTTTATCTCCTGGGCCCTTAGACCGTAAAACCCAATCCTTTAATTCTGCCATGCCGGATCTATAAAAGCAGTTTTTTTTATAAAAATCAAGATTTCTAT
>JAYEHB010000037.1:0-2720 GCA_034659375.1 Thermodesulfobacteriota bacterium | reverse complement strand
AAGGAGATATCCGATAAATGGCTCGGCTCGCTGGAGCGTGAAACCGCCGTCGGCGGACCCACCGTGTGCATCGGCGTCCTGGCCAAACGGGGCACTGAAAAGTGCCGGCAGAAATGGGGATTGACCGTTGATTACCTGATACTGAACCATGCCAGTTTGCAGAGTGAAGGATGCCAGTATGCGGCTACAGTTTTTTGAATTTTTCAGGATATTCCCGGGCAAGATCAACGTAAAGCTGTTTTCCGTATGTCCAGAAATCCTTATGCTTTTGTTTGACATCTCCAATAATTTTAAAAGGAACGCCTCCGGTAATTTTCTCGTCAGGAATGATTGTTTTCTGAGGTACGACACACCCTTCAGCTATAATAGCCCATGATCCTATGACAACATCAAAACCAATAACAGAGCCAATTCCGATGACTGCATGGGATTTTATCTGTTTGCCGTGGATAATGGCCCCGTGACCAACGGTAACACTTTCTTCCAGCTCAAGAACACCATTGGGCCTGATATGGAGAATGGCATTCTCTTCTATGGCAGTGCCGTCAGCAATGATAATTTTACCATAATCCCCCCGGACAATGGCACCATGGCCGATATAACAATTGTCTCCTATAATTACATCACCAATGACCCTTGCTGAATCGCTGATATATGAGTTTCTTCCAATTTCAGGGATTCTTTCACCATACCGGTATACAGCCATATTATCACCTTTTTATAATCGGGGTCTGACCCCGATAAGCATTCTGGCCAAACATTTACATTGTAAGCCGAATATTTACTATAAAATCTCGTTTCGGCCTCTTAAAACCCAGTTTTCCAGGTCAAAAACAGCATCGTATAATAAAAACGAAAGCCTGACCCCACCATCAAATGGCCGAATATAGAACCAAGCCCAATTTATATGAAAGTCCTTATAAACGACTGTAATCATAGACTTTCATTCTTTGTTGTGGCCGATGAGAATGACCATGCTCCGGCCAGTTTCTGCCCTTTAGGGTATGCCGGTTATATTAATTTGCTATCAACTTCAGCAATTCATCAGGAGAAATTTTACTGCTCACATCAGTACCTTTTAACAAACCATCTGCCAAATCACGTTTCTGACTGTGCATCTGCACAATTTTTTCTTCAATGGTATCCTTTGCAACCATGCGGTAAATTGTAACAGGACGCTTCTGACCAATCCTGTGAGCCCGATCCGAAGCCTGATCCTCTACAGCAGGATTCCACCAGGGATCCATGTGGATTACATAATCTGCCGCAGTCAGGTTTAATCCTAAACCCCCGGCTTTTAAACTTATCAGAAATACATCACCTTTGCCCGCCTGAAAAGCATCTACAGCAATTTTACGTTGTTTTACAGGAGTGCTGCCATCCAAATACTGATACTCAATATTATGTTCATTTAAATAATCACGTATTAAACCAAGATGACCAACAAACTGGCTGAAAACTAAAGCTTTATGTTTGTTTGCCAGCAGCTCATGCAGAACTTCTCCAAACACCTCTAATTTACTGCTTGGCAAAGCAATGTTTTCATCTACAAGCATACTGTTGCAGCAGGCACGGCGTAATTTCATAATTTCAGCAAGGATTTTTAAATATTTTTTACCGCCGCTGTTTCCCTGTAAACCGGCTAAACCTTCAACTGCCTGCTGGCGTAAAGCTTCATAAAAAGCCATCTCTTTTTTACTTAGTTCAATAGTTAAAACAACTTCAGTTCTTGCGGGCAATTCTTCTAATACCTGATTTTTTCTGCGGCGCAGAATAAAAGGTTTGATTAATTTTTGTAAATGCCGCCTTGCCTGGCGATCATGATGTTTTTCAATGGGCAGAGCAAATGTTTTGTTAAAATTATCAAGGGAGCTTAAAAGTCCGGGATTGATAAAATGAAACAAATTCCACAACTCTCCAAGGTGATTTTCAATGGGAGTTCCAGTTGTGATTAACTTAAATTTTGCCTGTAATTTCATGGCAGCCTGGGAACGTTTGGTAAAATAATTCTTTATTGCCTGGGCTTCATCCAATACAACCATCTGCCAGGGAACCTGTGCCAGCATTTCAGATGCCTTTGCCTGCTGCAGCAGCCCATAACTGCATATAACAACATCAAAATTACCTGCTTCTTCTAATATTTTTTTACGATTTCCACTGCCAAACTGAATTGTATTCAATGTCGGAGCAAAACGTTTTGCTTCAACTTCCCAGTTCATGCAGACAGAAGTCGGTGCTGCCACAAGACTTGGGCCTTCAGGGGCATACTGCAGCAGCATTGCCATTGCCTGAAGAGTTTTGCCTAAACCCATATCATCTGCAAGACAAGCTCCAACACCCCAGTTTGCAAGACACGATAACCACTCAAACCCTTCTGTTTGATAATCTCTTAATTCTGCTTTTAAAGTAGAAGGCAAAAGCGGAATAAAATCCATGGCAGTCTGGATTTTTTTAACATGAGATTTCCATGCGTTATCAGTTTTTAAACTGCCGGCGCCGGTTGTCAGCCCTTCCAGTGCCAGTGCTGCCAGCGGATGAAATCGAATACCTTTACCATGTTTTTCAGAATAGCGGTTAAGTTCCTGAAGACGTTTGCGAAATTCATCTGTTAAAGCAACAAACTGACCATCTTTCAATTCTATGAAACGGCTGCTGCTTTTGCTTGTAAGCTCTAACAGCTTCTGCATGTCAACAACAAGTTTCTCATCAAGAACAAGATC
>JAYEHB010000036.1:0-2728 GCA_034659375.1 Thermodesulfobacteriota bacterium | reverse complement strand
GAGTTGAGCATGCCAAGAAGGGCGGTTATTCCGCCAAAACTTGTTCCATATCCAACACTTGTGGGGACTGCTATCACAGGTGCTTTTACCATGCCTGCAACAACACTTGGCAGGGCACCCTCCATACCTGCCACAACAATAATAACAGAGGCTTTTTCAATAAGATCTTTATGGGCAAAAAGCCTGTGAATGCCTGCCACACCAACATCAAACAGGGAGTTTACATGGTTTGCCATTGTTTTTGCAGTGATATACGCCTCTTTTGCCACAGGAATATCTGAAGTTCCAGCAGAAATTATAAGGATCTCTCCCTCTGCTTTTATTTCAGGTTCTCTTTTTTTTAAAACAAGGATGTGTGCATCTTCATAATAGGTGGTTTGTTTAATTTTTTTTTGAATCTTAAGGGCTTTTTCTTTGGAGAGACGGGTCACCAGAATAATATCTTCATGGTCTGCCATGGCTGTCATTATACCTGTTATCTGAGCATCTGTTTTGCCCTGTCCAAAGATAACTTCAGGAAAGCCTTTTCTAATGGATCGATGATGATCCACATGGGCATAATCAATATCCTCAAAAAAAAAATCTTTAAATCTTTTTTTTGCATCACCTGCAGAAAGTAAGCCTTTTTCCACTTGTTCAAGAATTTTTGCAATCATTTCCTGGTTCATTATTATTTTGTTTTTCCCTTATGGTATGGTTTTTTTATATGACTTTAGACTTGGGTTAGGGAGGCGGAAAAAAATAATTACCCATTTTGTTTGTCTTCCCCGCCTTTGCGGGGACAAGCTTTGCCCGTTTTCTACGTTGTTATAACAGACACATATAGTAGTCCCAGCATGACTTGATGCCGATTTTATTCATGCTTTCAGCGGAACTTAACCGTGCGAGCAGTAACTTTATGTATCAGGTCATTCAAGGACATCTATAGTTCACTATGCACATGTCATCACGCCTTGAAGACGAACAAAAATTCTGCACAAAATTGGGCTAATTATTTTTTTTCAACTCCCTTGGCTTATTGTTATCTTTTCAGCCAGGCCAGGCCTTTTGAGCTTTTTTGATTGTCGTTTTCAGCTTCAGCTTTAGCTTCAGTCTCTTCTTTGTCTGTATCGTTTGTGTCGCTGTTGTCGTTAACAGAGGTGGCAGGGGGAGATGTTGCAGGTTCTCTATAGCCCCATTTGTATCTGCCGAATTTTAAGTAGCCGTGAACATTGTTTAGCCTGGCATCTGTATTATTTGCAATGGGTATTATATTTCCCTGTATCTGGGTCTGGAGATATTCGGCAAGTGCCATACTTCCACCTCCTGACAGGATAATGGAATCAATATCCCAGTCATCTTCCCAGAGCCTGTTCAGATCAGTTGCAATGGCAGAAGCTGCATGGGTGAAAACTCTTTTTGTAAGGTTTGAGATATTATACTCTTTCCCTCTGATTTTTATCATGCCTTTTTCAATAAAATTGAACATGCGGTACAGTTCAACATTAACACCGCTCTCCTCTCTAAGTTTATTTGCAATAACTGAAAAACATTTGGAAATACCCGTATCCATGGTTGTTGAGCTTCGCTCTATATATTTAAGATGGTCAAAGATACTGAAATCGGTTGTTCTGAATCCAATGTCAACAACACCAAGTTTTTGCATGGATAGTTCCCTGTTTGAGATTTTGCCATAATCATCAAAGATAAGGTTGAAAATACTTCCAATGGGCTGGGGGATTATATGAATTTTGTTTATATTAATTGTTTTTGTAACATCTTTTCCGTTCTGGTTGTGAAATGTTATTTTGTGGTGCCCTGTGATTGCTTTAGTGAATTTTTTATAATCCCTTTTTAAAAAGCCCACAGGCAGACCTGAAACAACCTTGAGAGGAACTGTCTCATCGCAGCATACGCCGGCTGCTGTAATGGCAAGGAATTTAACAAAATCAGAGAGCAGTTTGTCCTGGTCCAGGGTGAACTCTCTGATACTGGACTGGAGTTCTGCAAAATTTCCTATGAAATAGGATTTGTCATCCATGGTTATGTGGAGGTTTGATGCAGATGTCTCTTTACCAATTAAAGGGTTGAACTGGATCTCTGTGGCATCACCCATTATTGATTTAAAAATAACAGAATTTGTTCCATTGTAAGCCTTTGTGAACCCAAAACCCACATCAATTCCAATAATTTCCATGATATTTTCTCCTGTGAATAGCTTTACTATGGATTTAGACATTTAAATGTTAACTAACATTATAAATTGCATATAGTCAAGAGTGATAGTTTATAATTGATTACAAAATTAAAATTGCCGGCTTTGAAAAATTTCTTGATTAATATTTATATTAGTGTATGTTTCTGTCCAAAGAAACACTAACTGCTTTTAAAGGTGAAAATATGCAGGTTGACCAGGGATTATTAAAAGAAATTTTATACATCAATGATATTAAGGAATTGACTTTATTTTTTGAAGAGATCTTTACCCCTGGAGAGCTTGCGGATCTTTCTTTAAGATGGAAGCTTTTGAAAGATCTTCACAAAGGCATGACCCAGCGGAAAATTGCTGAAAAATATAATATGAGTCTCTGCAAGATAACAAGAGGGTCAAAAATTTTGAAGAATAGTGAGTCAATTTCTTTGAAAATTCTGGATAGAATGAATAATAATTGTGAATTATGAATTGTGAATTGTGAATTTGAATTATGAATTATGAATTGTGAATTTTCAATTTAATATTAGGGACAGC
>JAYEHB010000035.1:0-2732 GCA_034659375.1 Thermodesulfobacteriota bacterium | reverse complement strand
AGTTGAGAATGTTCAGCCCTTGTGAAATTGATCATAAAAGTGAAAAGAAATTCAAAATAAAATGTTATTTCAATAAAGCTGCTATAAATACAAATGAACTCTCCATACGTTTTATTTATCAGTATGAAGAGGAAAAAAGTGAACTGGAGCTTTCTTTAAAATCCATATTTAAAACTGCCATGACTGGTGGATTCAGTTTGAAGAATTTATAAAAAAGGATCATGAGATGAAATCTTTTGAGGTTAAGGCCAAAGATTATTATGGTGAAGTTGTTATTAATAAGGGATTAATGAGTAAGGCTGGTTTTGGTGCAAGGGCAATTCCTGTCTATGTCGGAGAATGGATTATCAGTCAATTTGTGGAAGATAGTGATCTTACAGAGAATGGTCGTTCCGAGATTGTCAGGATTGTATCAGAATATTTACCCCAAAAAGCAGATAAAAATGTCCTTTTAAACAGATTAAAAGAGCAGGAAGAAGTAAAAATATTAGATGACTTCAGGATTAATGTTAACTTAGATAAAAATACTCATGAGTTGAGCATCCCCCTTCTTGATGTCAATAAAGGACAAATTCAGCAGGGAATTGTTGATGATAATCCCATGTTGCTTAAAACCGGTATGTGGGGGATAGGAACCTTAAGATATGTGCCGCCGGATGGTGAAGATGTTCTTAAAGGCCAGATCTGGATGGTGGATTTTAAACCGTTTCAGAGCCCGGGAATCGATCTTGATTATTTTAAAGATGGGCGTAAACAGTTTACTTTGGATGAATGGATCGATTTTTTGATTTCAAGCTGTCAGTACAATCCAGATATTCTTCAACTTCCCCAGAAAATCATATTGCTCAGCCGAATTATCCCGCTCCTTCAGCCCCGGGTAAATCTTGCAGAACTGGCACCAAAAGGCACTGGCAAATCTTTTATTTTTGACAATATCAGCCGTTATGCTGCTGTTATTCCGGGGGGTAAATTATCTGCACCTGCTCTATTTTTTAATAATACTTCAAAGCAGATCGGTTTGATTCCAAGATATGATGTGGTAGTGGTTGATGAAGTACAGAAAATTCAGACGGATGCTTCAGGTGAAGCAATGGCAGCCTTGAAAATGTACCTTGAAAGTGGTCGTTATCGCAGAGCAACGGGTGACATGGGTACTGCAGAAGCAGGTTTTATACTGTTAGGCAATATCACAACAGGTCCTGATAAAATGCCACTTTATGAAACTAATGGTATTTTTAAGGAGCTGCCAACTGCTTTACAGGAATCTGCCTTTGTCGACCGAATTCAAGGGTTTCTTGAAGGTTGGTTCCTGCCCAGGATAACTAAAAGCACTCCATCACAGTATCTTGGATTTAAAGGTGATTTTTTTAGTGAAATAATGCATGAAATGCGTGTTGATCTTCAATATGCTGATTATGTTTCCCACAGTCTGCATCTTCCGGACTGTGAAGATATGCGTGATAATAAGGCAATTTCACGCCTTGCAGAAGGATACTTGAAACTCCTTTTTCCTGATATGAATATGTCTAATGATGAATTTATTGAATATTGTGTAAACCCTGCAGTAAGAATGCGGCAGCAGGTTCGTGATGAACTTTCAAAACTTGATCAGGAGTATAAATGGGTAACAATCAAAAGTGAGCTCCCAGACGAGTTTCAATATTCACACCCGCCAACAAAACCAGAACCTATTCAGGAAGATGAAGTACAAGTCGACCCTTTATCTCCTGAAAGACAACCAATAGAAACTTTTATTGATATCAAAGAGGGGAAAAAAGGCATTTCTTATGCAAAATTATTTTTACCTTACCTGAAGGATGCTAAGAAAATTACTATAGTTGACCCATATCTTCGGTATCAATACCAGATAAAAAATTTTTATAATTTTTGTGAATGTGCAGCCCCAACTCATGGAAAATTAACAATTCATCTGATAACTGGTTCAGACTCAAATGATCAGGAAGTCACTCTATCAGGAGAATATGAAGAACTAAAAAAACATCTGGAGCAGGAGCGTATTACATTTACATTTGATTTCGACCGTAATCAACACGATAGAACCATTAAAACTGACACCGGCTGGAGAATATCAATAGGACGCGGCCTGGATATTTTTAAAAAACCTGAAGGAAAATTTACTTTGGGCTTTGTTGATCAAACAAAAAGAGAATGCAAGGCAACGACAATTACTTATACAAAAGTAAGCTGATCAACCGCAATATCAAAGGACGTTCCCTGGTGCGTATGTCATTTTTTACCCCCACGGTACTACCCCATTTTTCCAGCAGGTAACTCAGGCCAAGTTGGTAAAGGTTTTATATGAAAGTCTGTATAAACGACTATAATGATTGGATTTTTATACTTTGTTGTGGCCGAAGAGAATGACCATGCTCCGACCATGCCGGTTATACGGAATCATTCTTGCCTTTTTTATCCTTAATGAAACACCTGGCTTAAAAACAATGGCAGGAGGAATTCTGATAATAACTGCAACAACCATTGCAATGTCTCTTCATAAAAAAAATAGTTAATCTACCCCGGCAGCAGTTTTAACATTACTTGATTTGTGCAAGGTATAAAAATAATTTTAATTTTCCCCGGGTACCTGACATATCCCTTGACAACCAGAGAAGTTCCATTTAATTTTATGAAATTATTGTAAGCGTTCACAATTTGAAGAGTTACAGGTAATTGCAAGACATCCTGTGAACGCTTACAAATTATTCATTCAA
>JAYEHB010000034.1:0-2733 GCA_034659375.1 Thermodesulfobacteriota bacterium | reverse complement strand
AAACAACACACTTGATTTTATTGGTGTGAAGAATAATGTGACCGGATTTAATGTCGGTATTTCTTCACTTTGCTGTGTTATTCTTATCAAAGAACGTGAAGATCTACTTGCTTCTTATGCAAATAATTTTATTGAACGTTATACAAGTGAAAGTCTTTTGGATGAACTGATAGATACCGGGGTGAAGGTTAATGATGGATTTGCTGCAATACTTCAGCAGATAGAACAAGAGGAGTTGGTATCTGTGGATGAGAAGGACAGCTATCACTCAAAAAATATGTCATCTATATTGGTGCAGCTTTTTGATTTGGTTTATCCTACCATGAAAGGGCTGCTGCTTATTGCGTATTTTATTCAAACTGTGGAAGAGGTCTATTCTGAAAGAAAAAGTTTGCAGGAAGCTGTTAACCAGGTTAACCAGGTTTTGAAATCCCAGGGAGTGGCCATTGATCTAAAGCAATTGTCAAAAAAATACAGAACATGTGTTAACCAGTTGAGTTTACAAATTCCACAAAGCAATATTAATGATACAAATAATGCCTTTATCTCTGTTCTTAGTAAAAGATCAATTCAAAGAGAAAAGACTTTGCGGTTTATTTATAATAAAATGCAAGAACAGGGGGGACTGCCTGTTCTTTCTTTAAATAATAAGTATTTAAATCAGATAATAAATAAAATTGCCAGTTCCACATCTGATCTCTCTGAGATTATCTTAAGCGATGTCGGGATGATTTCCAATATTTTAAAAATTGTTAATCAAAAGCGTAAATCAAAATCTGTGCTGACCGTCTCTCATGCTATAATGCTGCTCGGGCATGAACAACTGCATAAAATTATAAAAGATTTTAAATCTATCGATATTGTAACTGATGCTGATCAGAAAAAGGAATTGGAAATGATATTCTTAAGTTCATATATGGGTAAAACCATTACAGAAAATTTTGCAAAAAAAAAAGAGGTGAAAGATATTGAAGAGGTGATCATCGGTTCAATGCTTCATAATCTGGGTCAGATGATTGTGCTGTACTATCATCCTGAAGCCTATTTTAAAATTAAAAAACTTATGAAACAGAGAAAAAAAAACAAAAGAAAGGCAAGCAGGGAGATTCTTGGTATCACCTATGATAATATTGGAATTCATTTTGCCAGGCAATGGAATTTTCATTTTTTAACAATTGAAAGTCTTAGGGTCTGTTATTTTAACCGTGTGGGGAAAACCAAAGAAAACTTAATGATAAATTTACCGTTTTGTTCAAATGAGTTGTGTGCATTTTCAGGCGGAGTTCTTGATGGTATGCACAAAATAAGGCTTAAAGAACTTATAAACAGTTTAAATATGTTTTCAAAGGATATTCTCTCTTTTATTGAACAATCCTGGGTAGATGTTACTTTTTTTTCAAAAAAACATAATATCGAAATAAACAGAAGACTTTTAGCACAAATTTCGGCTACAGGTTAGGGATTCGGCAATTATTTATTTCCGAAAGTTGAGTGAAAATAGAGAAGTTACCAGCAGGGAGAAGTAAAATATAATATCACTTCTCACATGATCTTTAGCTGTTTTTTTTCTATTTGATAAATTTTAATCTAACAGTTCTCTCTCTGGGACCATCAAATTCACAAAAGAAAATCGCCTGCCATTTTCCAAGAACAAGCTCTCTGTTTTCAATGGCAACCAGTTCTGATGATCCCACAAGGATTGCTTTAGCATGTGCAGCAGCATTGCCCCCCATGTGGCGGTAATTATCTTCCCATGGAACTATTTTATTCATTATTTTAATAATATCGGTTCTTACATCAGGATCGGCACTTTCGTTGATTGTCACACCTGCAGTTGTATGCATGGAAAAAATATGTACAAGACCATATGTAATATCAGCTTGTCTGACTACCGCTTGAATATCTTTTGTTATATCAATTAACTGGCTTTGATCACTGGATTTTATATTTACCCTCACTCTTAATCCCTCCTTTTTAATCTAATTCCTGCTGATGTCTCCCTTATGGTAAAACCAAGGGACTGGAACAACTGAAAAATCGGCCGGCCAAAATAAAAAAGTTCCTCAGAAACAGAGAGACCAAACTCACCGACAGTATTGGTACGATAAGTAAGATCTCCATTAATAATCCCTTCAAAATTTTTAACCTTTTTTTTTGATAAACGTGAAGCTTTCCTGGAAATTGCTTTCATATCCGGACATGGAAACAATTGTTCATGCTCAACTATTTTTTCTCTCAACGGACTGCTCTTTTCTACTATATCAAGCCTTGAGAGCAGGTCTTTACCTGAAAGTTCAAGGATGCCATCAGTATCCCAGCATTTCAACACTTTGCAGGCCAGGGGTCGATGATC
Source organism: Thermodesulfobacteriota bacterium (assembly GCA_034659375.1). Lineage (GTDB taxonomy): Bacteria > Desulfobacterota > Desulfobacteria > Desulfobacterales > Desulfobacteraceae > DATFJZ01. The sequence continues at coordinate 380 of JAYEHB010000034.1, read as the reverse complement.
ATATATAGTGCAGCCATGCTGATTTTTATTATAAAAACAGCATGTCCATGCTCCCTTTATCCCCCTGATTTTTACCAGTTCATCTTTTACCGGCTCAATGGAATTTTTCACAGGGTCATGAGCCAGTTCACCTTTCCTGATTGTAATAAACTGATCAAAAGAAAAAAGGCCTTGTTTTATTAAATCAAGGTCCTGGCTGTGCAGTGCAGGACCTCCCTTTTCGCAGCAAGTACCACACTGCTTACATATGTTCTGCTGGATCATAGAATGAATAACCTGTTAAAAAATCAACCTTTAAAAAAACAATTTAAAAAAACAATTTAAAAAAATATCACCATGGATTATAAATGATTAACCCAATATTTACATATTTACAACCA
>JAYEHB010000033.1:0-2735 GCA_034659375.1 Thermodesulfobacteriota bacterium | reverse complement strand
ACCTCACTGCAGAGAATAGCAGAGAAAGCACATAAGCGAATAACTTTGAGGAACCCGGTGCGGTAATTCCGCACGCCGGGGGATGTGAGGGGGCAGTCGGGCAACTGGCTGTCCTACCTCGATTTATATTATAAATACAGTTATTTATATTGCAAAAACCGCTGTTTTAGTTTATCAAGAGATAAACCCAAAAAAAATACCAAATTTATTTTTTCTACGTACCTAAAAGCTTTTATGGTTAAAGAAATGGATGGTTACAGATGGAGTAGTTATCAGGGGTATTTGTCCTATTCCAAAAGATGGAACGGGCTCTATAAAGATTTTATCTTTTCAAAAATAACATCAAAGGAAGCAGGTCGATTAAGACCTTTTGTTGAATTTATGGAAAAGGATAATTCTGACGAAATTGAAAGATTCTTTTCGCTAAAAAACCTTCCATCTATTTTAGAGCCTGAAAGCTTTATCACACAAATCAAAGAAAAATTTTATTTTAAGAAAAAAACTTTTGAAGTTCCTGAATCGAAAGAACTTGCTCCTGAACCAGAAATAATCATTCAGGAAGTTTGTCGATATTATCAAGCTACACAGGAAGATCTGCTTATAACAAGGCGAGGATGGTTTAACAAACCCAGAAATATAGCTATATACCTAATCCGGTCGATGAGAACAGATCTATTAACAGTAATAGCAAAAAGGTTTAATATTAATTGTTACAGCACTGTCAGTACTATTGTTCAACGAGTAGGTTCATTAAGAAAAAAAGATAAAAATATCCAAAAAGAGATAGATATAATAATAAAAAAGTTAAACAAGAGTCAATTGAAGATTTGCCTTTTCATGCAACTGGCCATGGCCGCACTATGTAAGGCCCATAAATTATCTGAGAGCGTTATAAAATCCATGCTCGACCTGATAATGGGGGAAGCGATTGCATATTTGGCCTTAATGACAGGCAATCGCTCGAAGTATAAAGGGGATGGGAGGAATTTTACTCCTCAGAAAGTTGAGAAATTTACATGTCCCTCAAGGCGAATCCTATGGATTTAATCTTTCGGGTTATGTTTTGGGTCAATAAACATTTTAATTTAATTGACACAATTCAAATAAATTATTAGAATTGATGCAAAGGTGAACAAGATGATGCAAATCGCAAATAGCGAAGGAGGGGAGTATGCCAACTGTTTCAGTAAGAATTGATGAAAGCATAGCAAAACAAGCGGATCGAGAGGCTCATATTCAAGGAAGAACAAAAAATAAACAACTTGAGTTTTGGGCAAAACTTGGAAAAGCTGTTGCAACAAAAATAAGCATTGTTGATAGTTATGCCGTGTCGCAAGGACTAAAAACGATTAAATTAGAGATAGCTAATATAGATTCAGGTCCAAATATAGACGATGTGTTTGAAGAACTTGAAAAAGCAAGATCAAACGGTACTCTTGCTAAAAATATAACGTCTGCAACGATATATTATGATGCAAGCGTTGAACATCCAGGCTACCTTGAACGAGTGAATATTGCCACTGGCGAAAGACTGATCGGCACATTTAAACACGGTATATATAAGGCTTTTAATGGATAAAAAGAGTACGCTTTGGTTGATAGCTGGAGGAAATGGTGCAGGTAAATCTACATTCTACAATAAGTTCCTTGCCAACAAAGGTATAAAGTTTGTAAATGCAGATATTATAGCTAAAGAAATTGATTCGGAAAATTCGGAGCAAAAAAGTTATGAAGCAGCAATGCTTGCAGAATCATTACGAGAAGAAATGATCACAGAAGGTGTCTCGTTTTGTTATGAAACTGTTTTTTCCCATGAATCAAAGGTTGATTTTATAGCCCAGGCAAAAGCTAAAGGTTATAAAGTTTATCTAATTTACATTCATTTACGCGATTCAAACTTGAATGAAGGCCGAGTAAAGCAAAGAATTACAGAAGGGGGGCATAGCGTACCTCTTGAGAAAATACATTCTCGTATCCCTCGAACAATGAAAAATATAAAAGTAGCTTTATCTCTTGTGGATGAAGCAAGGATATTGGACAATTCATTGAGGAAAGACCCATTTAAACAAATCATAATTATGAAGTCTGGGGACTACGAGGCAAAAGTAGATCCATTGCCAGATTGGGCAAAGGGATTTCTACCATAACAAAGAAAAAAGATCTCATTTACTAAATTCAGACCTCGTGACTTTGCTAAAATTTTTCTACCTGTGCGGACGGATTTAGAAAGGATATCCCAAAATCGATATTTCGGCTAAAAATTTACAGCAATATGAAAAATAACGTCTTACAGATGGTGGTTTTACAGGGCTGCCCGTGGCAGTTTTATATGAAAGTCCTTTTAAACAATTGTAATCATTGACTTTTATTTTTTATTGTGGCCAATGAGAATGACCATGTTCCGGCCATGCCGGTTATATGAAAGTCCGTCCAACGTACTGCAATTGCATGACTTGGCTTCGCGTCTTCGACCCATATTTTGGTTTCTGCCCTTTAGGGTATTGTGGCCAATGAGCAATACCCATGCTCCGGCCATATTGTTCATTTAACTCAACTTTCTGGGGAGTAAGAAACATTTCTCATTACCTTTCGATTGCTAATGCGGGGAGTGTCTCTCCCAGTCCCCAATAGTTAATCGCCATGCCCATGACCTGATCAAGTATGGTTTGTATGATTTCATCCGAAATATTGTGAGCTTCCTGCAAGAGAGCTCTGACCAGAATCATGATTCTCTG
>JAYEHB010000032.1:0-2740 GCA_034659375.1 Thermodesulfobacteriota bacterium | reverse complement strand
TTTATCATGAAAAAATTAATTATTACTCTTGTTGTTATTTTTTCAATTTACCCAATATGTGTATTTGCTCAAAAAAAAGATATATTGGTAATTGAAAGTTATCATGGAGGATACCCGTGGGATGCAAGCTACAAAGAAGGCTTAACTGAAGTTTTAGGTTCTAAATACAACCTTATTTTCTTTGAAATGGATACAAAGCGTTTACCTAAATCGGAATATAAAAACAGGAACAGGATGGCTTGGGATAAATACAAAGAAATTAATCCTGTTCTTGTCGTTTTGGGTGATGACAACGCTCTTAAATATCTTGGGCCCAAATTTGCCAACACTAATACACCGGTAGTTTATCTTGGTATTAATAATAACCCAAGAAGTTATGGCATGGTCAACAATGAACATATTACTGGAGTCTTAGAACGTCCTTTGCTGAAAAGGTCAATAAAATTTTTAGATGAGTTACTGAAAATTAAAAAAGTGCTTATACTGTTTGATGCCGGCACTACTGCTAAATGTATATTTAGTGAAATATTCTCAAATAGCGAATCTGAGGTATTTGGAGGAATCCAAGCTGACATTAAATTAATAAAAAATTATACTCAGTGGCAAAAATCTGTTCTAACAGCAAAAAAATAAAATTATGATATCATTATTATTGGATTATATCATACAATTACTGATGATAACGGCAAACATATTGATGCAGCTAAAGTTATGGAATGGACTTCAGAAAATGCACCAATTCCACCATTTGGATTTTGGGACTTTAGTGTTGGTGCAAACAAAACTATTGGTGGATATGTTCTGTTTGGCAAAACACAGGGAAAGAAAGCTGGCGAAATTGCGTTGAAAAGATTAACTGAAAATAAATTTAAAACAATCGTACCATTTTATGGTAAAACAGGGCGTTTCTATTTTAGCAAATCACAGTTGAAAAAATGGGGTATATCTTTAACCAAAAAAATTGAATCTGAATCTGTGTACACAGAATAATTCAGTACTACTGTTTTCGAACAAACCAAAATGGCAAAACAGGTTGCACAATAAAAAACCCCGCCCACTGGACGGGTTTTCCTAAAATCTAATCTAATGAAAAACAAATCTCTCATCATTACAGCATGTTGAACGAAGTTTAGTATAAAAAACAGTGGAGGTTAAGAATGGCATCTGAAACCTTGCTAATGTTCAGCCTTACCAAAGCAGAGCAACTGCTCATAAAAAGATTGATCCGTTCCTTTGAGATCAAAGCGGAACCTGTTAAAAAAATCAGTTTTAAAGATTACGGCAATTTATTCCATGAAAAAAAGATCTCTCTGGTTATTCTCCATGTTGGCCAGGACCGTATCAGACAGGTTGAGAAGATCCGTCGAGTCAAAAAACTGCTTACCATACCGGTTCCGATTCTTGTGCTGGTACCAAAAGAGCTGTCATCCAATATCCACAGTTACATTAAAGCAGGTGCAGATGATTACATTGTGATGCCGCTAAATGAAGATAACTTTTCAATACGATTTTATGTGCTGCTTGAATGCGGCCAGGCAATTCTACAGGCAGAACACTCCAAAAAACCCCAAAAAAAGAACAAAAAAGAGGCAGCACATAAAGATAGTGCTCTCTGGCACAGAATTGTGGGATACTTACAGGATGGTCTGAACTTTTTTGCTCCCCAATCGCCGTTGGTAAAAAAGGGGGGACAACCAATTTTCCATAAATGGGAGCCTGTACGTAAACTGGCAACCGGAGGAGACGGTGTTATATGGCTTGTACGGGAAATTGAAACAGAGAGAGCGGCGGTTGCAAAAATCCCCCATTCCAGGCAGATGAATATCAATTCTCTTCGTGCGGCCGCTGTTCTCAAACGGCTGGTATATCATCCCAACATTGTCCATCTAATTGAGGTGGTGAAAGATAATGGAACATTCATACTGATCCAGGAGTATGTGGAAGGAGTCACCCTGCCAGAGCTTCTGCAGTCCAGTATCTCACCCCGGGAAAAAGAGAATATTTTTCTTCAGCTTCTCTCTGTAACCGCCTATTCCCACGACCATAAAATAATACACAGGGACATCAAGCCGGACAATATAATGGTGAGACCCGACGGCAAGTTAAAACTGCTTGATTTCGGCAGTGCCAAAGAGATTGACTGGATGGATGGAAACACCGCCCCCGAAGGTACGTTAAGCTTCATGTCCCCGGAGCAGATGCAGGGAAACACCTGCATTGCAAGTGATGTCTGGGCACTGGGGATCATCCTGTATATTCTCACAGTCAATCGCCTGCCCTTTTACCAGGACAATAGCTGTTATCCCATGGATATCGAGATACAAACAACTGCCGTGCCCCCCTGTAAAATCAAATCCAACGTACCTGTTAAACTGGAACAGGTGATAATGGAATGTCTGGAGGAAAATCTTGAAAAACGTTATAAAAATGCGTCAAAGCTCTGGAACGATCTTTTAAGAAAATTTCCGAATTTTGGCAATGGAAAGCAGATTCCAGAATAAAATCAGTATCCCTGGAACGAAACTTGTTGTCATTTATTGATTTATTGGCCTTAATCATAGGGTAATCACAAGAAGAGACGCTGGATCAAAGGAAAAGCCAGGGCCGATTTATGGTTTTACACTCCGTTTGCAAGCCGCAAAGCCAATGCCTTTGGCAGACCTGCTGCGACTATTTTTTTTGCCGCCTGTTCATGATCATAGGCAATGCGGTAAAATTCAACAACTTTTTTATCAGTATC